>DAHXOG010000002.1 GCA_027364995.1 Candidatus Mancarchaeum sp. | reverse complement strand
AAATACCACGGCGAAATAACCGGGGGACAGATATACGACAATTCTGCGCGTATGGATTTTGATATTCCAAACTTTACTAAGGAAATGCTTAATGCTATAATAAGCGATTCTCAGTCCATAATAAACGAAGGGCATAGCGTAGTTGCCAAAGAGCTAACAAGCGAAGAGGCGCTTAAAATAGACGGGATAGCAAGAACAGCTCCAGGCGCAAAGCTGATGGAAAAGCTTGATATAGTGCGGATAATAGACATAGAGGGCTTCGACTTCCAATTGGATGGTGGCACACACGTATCTAATACGAGAGAGGTTGGCACCATAAGCCTATTGAAGTTTGAAAACAAGGGTTCACATAACAAAAGGGTTGAATTTTCCCTCTCATAACCTTTCCGTTTCTTTATCTGGCTTTTTGTGCTCGTATATGAACACGGCATGCTTCAATGCTTTTAACGATATACTAGCGCATTTAGCCCTTGCCGGACCGGGATCTATGCCTATAAGGTCCACTATGAAATCGAATCCAAGCTTTTCTATATCCTCTATGCTCTTGCCTTTTATCGCATCCGTGAGCTTGCTTGCCGTGCCTACGCTAATCGCGCATCCGCTTCCATCAAAGCTTATATTGTCCACTTTCCCGTCCTTTACCTTTATATAAATCGTTATGTCATCCCCGCATGTGGTATTATACTCATGGCTGCTAGAATCGCTATTCTCCATGGTCTTTTTGTTATGCGGGTGCTCATAGTTTGCGACTAAATCCTCTGCATACAAATCCAATGCCATATAATCACTTTATCTTGAATATTCTTTTTACCTCATTTATTGCCTCAACGGCTTTATCTATATCCTTTTCGTCGTTATATATATAAAAGCTCATTCTGGCAACGGCGCTTTGATTTAATATCTGGGTAACCAAAGGCATAGCGCAATGGTGCCCAGCCCTTATTGCAACGTTATAATTGTCGAATATGCTTGCAATATCATGCGGATGAACTCCTTTTATTGCAAACGAAACAACTCCGGCGTGACAGTCATTATCGGGTTCCGGCCCATATACAGTTACATTATCTATTTCAGATAAAGATTTCATTGCATATTTTGTAAGCTTAACCTCATGTTCGAATACGTTTTGCATTCCTATACTCTTTAGGTATGATATTGCAGGCCTCATTCCTATGCCTCCCTCGATATTTGAGGTTCCTGCTTCGAATTTCCATGGTATATCGTTCCATGTACAGGCATAAAATTCAACGGTCCTTATCATGTCGCCTCCGCCTATGATTGGCGGCATACTATTCAATATATCACTTTTTCCGTATAAAGCTCCTATCCCGGTAGGGCCAAGCATCTTGTGCCCGGACAGTGCGTAAAAATCGCAACCTATGTCGGAAACGTTTACTGGCATGTGCGGCGCCGACTGGGCGCCATCGACAAGAACCACCGACCCTTGCTTGTGGGCCTTTTCTGTAATAGCTTTTACATCGTTTATCGTGCCTAGCACATTCGACGCATGGGTTATGGCTACAATCTTCGGCTGCTTCTCGAGCCCTTCTTCCAAGCTCTGCTCATCCAATTTGTAATCATCACCTACTTTTATATAATCCAACTTTGCTTTTTTCCTCTTCGAAAGGAGTACCCACGGCACTATGTTACTGTGGTGTTCCATCTCCGATATGAGTATGTGGTCACCCTCTTCTATATTCCTCTCTCCCCATGATAACGCTACTAAATTTATGGCTTCTGTGGTGTTTCTGACATAAACAATTTCCTCATACGAGTCTGCTCCTATGAAATCTGCCATCTCCTTCTTTGAGTCCGTATACGCTTCGGTGGCCTTTTCGGCTATTTCGTATATTCCTCTGTGTATATTTGCGTTATATGTCCTATAATAGTCGCTTATGGCGTCTATTACCTGGTTTGGCTTTTGAGAAGTTGCTGCGCTATCAAGATAAACAAGCTGCTTTCCTTCCTTCTCTGTTTTTAATATCGGAAAATCTTCCTTTATGCTGTCTACGTCAAATTTTGCCAATCAGTCACCAATTTTGTCGTATCCGGATTTTTCTATCTCTTCTATGAGATTAAGTCCTCCATCCTTTATGATCCTTCCATTCAACATAACGTGAACGTATTCGGGCTTCATGAATTTCAATATCCTGCTGTAGTGTGTTATTACCAAAAGCCCGGGAGAATTATCCTTTATGATCCTGTTTATATTATCTGCGACTGTTTTTATTGCATCCACATCCAATCCTGAATCCGGCTCGTCGAGTATTGCTATCTTGGGCTTTAACACTGCCATTTGCAATACCTCCGCCTTCTTCTTCTCGCCTCCTGAAAAGCCCTTATTCAATGATCTTCCGATTATATTCTTGTCGAATTTCAAATATTCCGCATTTTCCCTTATGCTTTCCATAAATTTCTTCGTATTTACTGTCTGCTCATCTACTGACTCCAACGATGACCTTAAGAAGTTCACGAATCCAACGCCATCAATCTCTGAAGGATTTTGAAAAAGCATGAATAGCCCAAGCTTAGCGCGCTTGTCAGGGCTTAGCCCTAATATGGATTTCCCATCCACTAATATGTCTCCCTTTAGTACCTTTACTCCAGGATGCCCCATTATGGCCTTGGCCAATGTCGTCTTTCCTGAGCCATTGGGCCCCATAAGCACATGGAACTCACTTGTATTGAGCTTAAGGCTTACGCCATCAAGTATCTTCTTGCCTCCTATTTCAGCTTCTAAATCCTTTATTTCGAGCAACATGTATTGCACCTATTTTATCATTATATTGCATGAATTCGATACGCCTTTTGGGCATATCCTGCATACAATGCGCTGTGCATTGTATTCGTCATTTATTACCATGCTTTTAGTAAACTCCTCTATATCGTCATCGTCTATATCCGCTATTGCGGATTTAGGTATGAAGTCCTGCCGGTTCAAATATTTGCTTATCTCAGCCTGGCTTACCCCAAGCATTTTCGCTATGCTCTGTTGCGTTAGCTTGTACTTATTAAAAAGCAACACCGCAGTCCTTGCCTTCAGGACCGGCAGGAATTTTGCGGCAACATAATCATAGCTATTAGTATTGTTATTCATACCATACACCATAATTTTTAAGCTCGTTAATTTCGGGCAATCCTATCCTTCTGCTTTCTAATCTATAATGCGCCATGCGCATCGCGAATGTGCGCGCTTCGGAGTTTTTAATCTTTTTAAGCGATTCGTATATCAATCCGCTGCCCACTAAGAAGCGTGCCATATCCTTATCAACACCTCTGCTTGACAGGTAGAATATGTCTTCTTCAGGTATCGGCGATGTCGAACTGGAATGCGAAGCTTTTACGAAGCTCTCGTCTATTGACATGTCCGGCATCATGCTTATCCTTGCGTTCTTGTCGTATATCAGCCCGCGCTCATTTATATGCGATTCGGAACCCTCGGCATCCTTTAACATCTTCGCAAAGCTTTTTACTATGCCGTATGAGCTGTCCGCAAGAACCGTCCGTATATCATAGTTGCAAACGCTTTTTGATTTCAGGTTTGTCATCCTGGTGTTCAAATCGAATTTCTGTGAGCCAGTGCCGACTACTGCTTCATTCGAATTTATCACAGAGCCGTATCCGGAATTATTAAAGATGCTCCTGTTCCTGCTTGCAATACCTCCTGTATAAAAAGCGTTGAAGTCAACATGTGCATTGTCATCGGTTTTCATGGAGCGCGTGACAAGAACTGTGGAATGTTCCGATTCGCAATGCATTTCGTTTATCTCTATGTTAGCCCCTTCTCCAACATTAAAAACCTGTACTGAAGCGTTAAGTGAATTTTCGGCATTCTCGCCAGATACAAAAAACTCGTTCACCGTGGCATTAACGCCTTTCCCAACCTCGAAAAACATGTTGGATGGAAGGCTATATTTCCCATTATTATAAAATAGCATATTGATTACGACGGGCTTTTGGATATCTATGCCGATGTTCTCTGATGGAAAATCATTCGAAAAAGCAATTAGCCTGTCCAAAGGCATAGCGCTTTTTATCATCTCTGCCTTTTTTCCTTCTATCTCATTAAGTTGGGGCGATCCCTTTGCTATTGCGCCGTTGTAAATCACGGCATCAAACTTTATCCCGGTAACCGCATATATGGGCTTCAGTATATTCTCATCGTATCCGTCGAGCATATCGTGCTTAACTAACTTAGACTCAAAGTCCTTGAGGTCCATGTTTACGAAATATTTTTTGTATAAGGGCTCCACTTCAAACGGCACTTCCAAATACTTCTGGGCCGTTCCTGTGTGCTCTTGCTGTTCTTCGTATGCCATATTATCCCTTCAAGCTATTGAATTCGTGGTGTCCAGCTTTATCAAGCGTTTTAATTCCAACGAGTATTCCAATGGTAGAACCTTCACCAATGGCTCTATGAACCCCAGAACGGCAGTTGCAATCGCATCATCCTCCTTAAGCCCTCTTGACATCATATAGAACAAATCGTCCTCGGCAAGCCTGCCCACAGTGGCCTCATGGCTTACGAATGCGTCATCAGCATATATCTCGTTGTACGGATACGTATTGGTTTTCGCCTGCCTGTCAAGCAGCAGCGCATCGCATTTTACGCTTGATTTGGAGTTATACGCCTTTTTGTCTATATGGACTAGCCCGCGGTATGAGGTCACTCCGCTTCCCTTGGATATGCTCTTTGAGATTATCTGCGAAGTGGTATTTGGAGCAAGATGGTAGGCCTTGCCTCCGGAATCCTGTGTCTGGTTCTCTCCCGCAACTGCTATTGAAAGTATCTCGCCCCTGGCTCCCTCCTCCTTAAGGAATACGCTCGGGTATTTCATATTTACCTTGCTTCCTATATTTGCATCTATCCATTCCACATTCCCGTTCTCGTACACGAATGCCCTTTGCGTTACCAGGTTGTAAACATTCTTTGACCAATTCTGTACTGTAACATAGCGTATGTGCGCATTCTTGTGCGCCACAAGCTCCACAACAGCAGCATGCAAAGAAGAGCTTATGTATATCGGTGCGGTGCACCCTTCTATATAAACAATCTCGCTTCCCTCCTCCGCTATTATTAATGTGCGCTCAAACTGTCCTGCCTTTTCAGCGTTTATCCTGAAATACGCCTGTAAAGGCATGGAAAGCTTAACGCCTTTTGGCACATATATAAAAGATCCTCCTGACCACACTGCGGTGTTTAGCGCTGCGTACTTGTTGTCGTTTGGCGGTATTATATTGCCAAAATATTTTTTGACCAAGTCAGGATGCTCCCTTACTGCCGTGTCCATATCTGTAAATATTACGCCAAGCCTGTCCAGCTCCTCCTTTACGTGATGGTATACCACCTCAGAGTCAAATTGCGCTTCGGCACCGGCAAAGAATTTACGCTCGGATTCAGGTATGCCCAGCTTATCGAACGTGTCCTTTATGTCCTTTGGAACGTTATCCCACGAGTCGCTCTTTTTTGCGTTAGGCTTTAAGTAATAGTAAATATCGTCATAGTCTATATTGCTAAGATCTGGCCCCCATTTCGGCACGGGCTTTTCCTTGAATATCTTATATCCCAAAAGCCTTTTTTCCAGCATCCACTCGGGCTCATTCTTGCTTTTTGACAATTGCCTTATTGTGGCCTCCGACAATCCCTTTATTATAACCTCATAATCATCCTTGGTCTTAAAGCCGTACCTCTGCATATATTCGTCTTCCTTTTGCATAACGTCCTGCGTTCCATCATTGGCCATAACAATCACTATACATCAATTACGCGTTTAATTATAACTCGGTTATAACTATGATAGTATTTAAAACTTAACCCTAAATTTTTGAAATGCTCTACAATATATTCAAGCTCGGATAAAGGTATAAACATATTTGTTGTTAAAATATACTGTTAATACAGGGTGATATGATGGCGTCAGCTATATTCTCAAATGAGTCAACTTATAAGAAAATGCTTGAGCAAGGCCAAGAGCAGAGGTTCGATGAGCTTTTCGATCAAGCTGCAAAGGCGGCCTTGGCATCTTTCGGAAAGACATGGCCCATGTACGTGAATGGGAAAGAGGTATTATCCTCCGATCTGCTTGAAGAAAGGTCTCCAATAGACAGGCGAATAATAATAGGAAAATTCCAGAAAGGCTCAAGGGACGATGCCAGAAAAGCCATAGCGCAAGCCAAGGCGGCATTTGCTTCCTGGAGCGTTATGGATTACAGGAAGAGGCTTGAGATATTCAAGAAAGCGGTCAAGA
This sequence comes from Candidatus Mancarchaeum sp., assembly GCA_027364995.1. GTDB lineage: Archaea > Micrarchaeota > Micrarchaeia > Micrarchaeales > Micrarchaeaceae > Micrarchaeum_A. Next base: position 19,324 of record DAHXOG010000002.1, on the reverse strand, counting down.
AATTCAGGGAAAAGAAGTTCGAATTGGCTGCAATACTGAGCTATGAAAACGGAAAATCTCGCTATGAATCGGTAGGGGAGGTGGACGAGGCCATAGACTTCATAAATTATTATGTTGCGGAAATGGAAAGGAACAAGGGATATTCAAGGAAAAATACTATAGGCCAGAGCACAGTTAAAGTGAGCGCGGGATTCCAGGGCGCACCCTCTGAAAAACTTGAAAAGATAAGCATAAAGCTTAAGCCATACGGGGTTTTTGGAGTAATAGCCCCATTCAATTTCCCGATATCTATATCAGTAGGCATGGCTACCGCGGCTATGATAACGGGCAACACAGTGGTATTCAAGCCTTCCTCCACAGACAACATGTCAATGCTGACAGGGCTTAATATATACAAGATTTTCAGCGAATCCGGAATGCCGGACGGCGTCTTGAACTATGTCACCGGCCCAGGCTCCGAGGTAGGGGACGAATTATCAATAAGCGAGGATGTGAGCGGAATAGCATTTACTGGCTCAAGGGAAACAGGCATGCGCATGGCAGCGAATTCATACTCGCACGGCACCCAGAAAATATTCGTAGTAGAGATGGGGGGCAAGAATCCCGCAATAGTATCCAAGTATGCGGAAATAGGCGACGCCGTAGAAGGCATAGTCAGTGCCGCATTCGGATTTGCAGGCCAAAAATGCAGCGCTCTCTCAAGGGTATACGTGCATGAATCCATAAAGGAGGTTTTCATAAGCAAGCTTTTGGAGCGGGTAAGGAGCCTAAAGATAGGCAATCCGCTGCAAAAGGAAAATTACATAGGCCCATTAATAAGCGAAGGCGCGTATTCCAGGTATGTGGAATCGGTGGCTAAGGCCAAATCCGCAGGCAGGCTGCTTTACGGTGGCGCACGCGTAAAAAACGACATGGACGGGTTTTATGTGGAGCCTGTAATAGTAGAAATACGCCATGAGCACGAGCTTGTGCATACGGAGCTTTTCCTTCCATTCATAACCATAGAAAGCTTCAAGGAATTCGGCGAGGCGATAAAAATGGCCAACGACGTCGAATACGGGCTGACTGCAGGCCTCTACAGCAAAAACAGGTCTGAAATAAAGGAATTCGAGCAGAGGATAGAAGCGGGCACAGTATATGTTAACCGATCCATAAGCGCAACGACCGGAGCCATAGTCGGCATGCACACGTTTGTAGGATGGAAGGGCAGCAGCCTTACAGGGAAAGGAACCGGCAGCAAGTTCTACCTGCAGCAATTCATGAGGGAGCAAAGCTTTTCCGTAACGGGTTAATTAATGCTGAATTTTATCAGGAAAAGATTGAGCTACAGCGAGACCACGCTGCGAATAGGCGGCATAGAGCTTAAGGCCATAATAGCTGACTCTTTCATAAAGCGCATGATAGGGCTTATGTACATGGAGGAATTGCCGCAAGACAAATGCATGCTCTTCAAATTTTCAAATGAAAGCGCATTGGGCATATGGATGAAGAATATGAGATTTCCCATAGACGTAATATGGCTTGATTCAGGGATGAAAATAGTTACTATTACGGAGGCATTGCCTCCATGCCATAAAATATTATGCAAGACCTATTATCCAACTACCGATGCGATGTACATAATTGAACTGAATTCCGGGTTTGTAAAGAGCAACGGCATAACCAATCTTACAAAAGTGGCATACCCTAACGAATGAATTCAACATTACAACAAGACTGGCTTAACTTATTTTGTATGGCATGTACGATATTCATGTACATTCTTTATGGTGCTTATGTCTCTAATATCGCTAAGGCCATACGTGTATATCCCACGACATTCAGCCGTGGGTTTCATATATAAAAAAATAGAAGAGCTCCAAGGAAGGAGATTATTTATCTCCTTCTTTTCTTTGCAGAGCTCATCTTAGATGGTCTTTTTTTAGCCGCTGCTTTTTTCATTGGCTTCCTTGCAGAGCTTCTCTTTGCAGAGCTCTTCTTTGCAGGCCTTCTCGCGCTTGAAGCTTTTCTTCTCGCCCCTGAGCCGCGTGCTCTTCCGCCCCTGTTCATCTTTGTCCTTACCACATATCCGTTTCCGTCTATGTAATACAGGAATCCATCTTCCCTAGATATCCTCTCTTCTCCTACCCTGCCTTTTCTTCCCCTTTTATTCATCTTCATAGGGGTTTTCCATACGTACCCGTCTTTGCCAAGGTAGTAAAGGAATCCATCTTCCCTTTCTATCCTATCGCTGCTTATTTTTTGTGGCATTATTTTCACCATAACTAATTCCATGGTTAAATTTAAATAACTATGCAAATTTATCCTCGTAATACCCTCGAAAGAGTTCAATTCCTCCTCGCAATTGCAAATTATAATAAGCTAAATGCATATTTTTATTGCCAGACACAAAGATTAAGCTGCGCCTGCTAAATCCTTATAAGCTTGCGCGTCAATAATTAATCATGTGATTACATGTTGGAGATAAAACTAGTTTCAGAAAAAAAGATAAATGGATTTACGCTCGTCGAAGGCTTTCCAGGTGTGGGGCTTGTAGGGCCTATGGCTCTAAGCTACATGATAGAAAAGTTGGGCATGGAATATTATGGATACTTCGACAGCCAAGCATTTCCGCCATTGGTCTCGATACATAATTCGATCCCTATGCATCCAGTACGCATATACCATTCACAGAAGCACAAACTTGTTGTGATATTCGCGGAATTTGCAATACCCCAAGAAATGACATACATAATGGCAAAAAAGATATCAGAGTTTGTCAAAGAAAATAAAATAAATGAAATAATCTCGATAGGCGGCATGCCGAGCCAAACGCCAATACAAGCTCTTGAGGAGCCAAATGACCAGAAGCAAAAGGAAGAAGAGGCGCAGGCAGAAGCAGTATATGCAGTAGTGTCAAACATGGATTTGGCTGCGAAATTGAAGAAAAGCGGGATAAACATAATAAGCGAAGGCGTATCAACCGGCATAAGCGCGTTGCTCATGATAAATTCTGCGGCTAATAAAATATCCGACACAAACATACTAATTCAAGTGGACCAAAGGGTAGTGGACCCGAAATATGCCGAAATAGCGATAAAGGCGTTAAACAAAACAATGGATCTGAATATAGACATAACAGAATTGGAAAAGGAAGCTAAATTGGTAGAGGCCAAGGTGCGCGACATAATAAATAAAAACAAGCAGTCCAATGAAAGTTACAAAAACGCGGCTGACGCAGCAGGTCCGTCAATGTACGCATAAATTAACTTCTATGCAGGGGTGGCAGAGTCTGGTCTGGCCAAGGTTATCGCCACAGAAAAACGCGCAGGACTTAAGATCCTGTGGCCTAGCGCCTTCGTGAGTTCAAATCTCACCCCCTGCACATTTTACAGGAGATTACATTGTCGTACTGATTATATAAAATCAAACAATAAACAAAATGTTTATCATTGCAGTGTAATAGTTGGAAATCATTGTTGCAAAAATATTTATACATTAACATTTAGTTAATATACTATGAAAATTGCAACAAAGATTAAACACTATATCAATGAAGCAGGCATAATCGAGCTATCTCGCATAGAGAGTCTTGGACTCACATCAAAAAATTCATTGAGAGTGACCATGAGCAGACTGGTTGCTGCCGGAGAGGTGTACAATCCGGTCAAAAGCACTTATGTATCAAAGAACGCAGACCCGTTTTGGATTGCATGCCTGCTGTACCCGGGCTATATTTCATTATCCTCCGCATTTTACCTGCACCACCTTACCGATGAATATCCATTCACGATTTTTGTGGCATCAAATGCGCGAAAGTCAGTCAATATGGGTAACCATACCTTCGTTTATTTCAAGGCAAAGGACTATCTCGGCATAGAGAAGGGGAAATACAACGTTGCATCGATAGAAAAGGCAATCTGCGACTCCCTGCGTTATCCCGATAAGACAGATTATGCTAAATTGGAAAAAGTACTTTTCTACGCAGACTTTAAAGCCAATGTGCTCATTAAACTAAGCAGAAATGAGAAAGCCGCATTTTTCCAAAGGTTGGGCTACCTTCTTTATCTGCTTCCAAAAGCAAGCAAAGAAAAAATAGTGCTCTTAGCATTTTGCAAGAGAAAAGTTAAAGCCAACGCGTATCTGCAGGGCAGGAGCAATGGCGTTTATATAAAAGAATGGCGTTTGATAGACAATATAGGAAAAGAGGTGCTCCTTTCATGGTGGCAACAATAGTTTTCGGCATGGATGAATTACGGGATTATGCAGCGAAAGCCGGAATGGGGCTGAATTTTGTGGTAAAGGAGGCATTCCTGTTCGAATTGATGGAGCTGCTAGGCGGAAATGAATTTGTACTAAAAGGCGGAACTGCAATAAACAAAGGTTATTTGCCGGGCCACCAAAGGTTTTCGGAAGATTTGGATTATGACACCAATTATACAAAAGCAGAGGCAAAAGAACAAATCAAGTCATTAGGTTGGAAAATAAAGAAAGAATTTTTTACAAAGAATTCAATAGGCTTCATACTGCAGTACGAATTTATGGGCATTAATGACGTGGTAAGGGTCGATGTATCATTCGGCATAAAGGGAAAGTCAGAGAAAAGAAGGTTAGTGTCTGATTTTATACCAGTATCTAAAATAGTAACAGTGTATAGTTTCAGCGTACTCAACAATCAAAAAGAATCAGCGTTCGAAGAAAGGAGGGAATGGAAAGACATATACGATCTCTACTGGATGCATGAACTTTATCCGTCAGGGTTTAAAATAAGAAATAAGGCTTCATTTAAAGATGCCCTATCAAAAATTACTGTTCCAAAAACAGCAAACGCATACATACCAGTGCAAAAAAGAATGAATTGGGACGAACTCATAGGGGAGCTGGGAGCAATAATTGATTAGGCTAGGCACCTTCGCAAGTTCAAATCTCACCCCCTGCACATCATTAATAATTATTAACGATTAATGTATGACTGTGGAGTTGCATCCCTGCGGAACGACCAAATTGCCGCTTATTATCAATTTCAAATATCCCAGATAAGGTATAACTCCTATTACCTTGCCGCTTACTTCGCTAAAGTTTGCTGGGTAATTGCCGTATTGTATGTCAAGCCCTGGGTTGTTGTCTCCCTTTGTAAGCGTGAAATACCTTCCACTGTCATTCAATATCGCATATACCCTGTGCACTATGTAAGCATCACCCTCCTTATAGAATAGGTCTTCGGGCCTTGTGGCGTATACTACTATGCTGTTGTTCCTGTCGCCATTTACCGTTACTCCATTAATCGTTATTCCAGTCGTATACGCTTCATTCAATATCTGCCCTGTGGAAAGCCTTACTTCCCTGGTGCCGCAAGAATATTGTATCACATTTGAGCTCTGTTCCGAGCTGTTGACTAAGTGGTATACGCCGTTTACATCCTCGATCAAGCCCACTTTATATCCATCCGCAAGCGTTTGACGTATATACGTACCTGTGGAATTCGTCTTGTAAGCAACACAGCTTAGCGATTCGCTGTCAGGACTTGAAAGCACGCGCGCCATTTGGCTTGAAGTCACACCTATTATAGGCGCTTTTATCTGGCTAACATTTGATAATCCATGAAGTAATATCAAGTCGCCCCTGTGCAGATACGGCAGCATGCTGCAGCTTGGCACAACATCTACCGGATTGCTGGTATTAAGCACGACTTTCAGCCCGTACCAGAATGCCACGACTATCACTATCGCTATTATTATCTCGATAATGCTTCTCTTATAGCCCATGGAGCTTCCGCCGCTCATGACCTCTAACACTATGGATATTATTATCAGGAAGAATATGCTTACTCCAAGGATTATGGCGAATATTTCTATTCTTTCTAGCAATACATACAATACCAGCGCTATAGCTATCATAACGTATATCGGCCAGACGGTAAATCCATTTCTGCTGTTATCCTTTTTGTTTTTTGCAGTGCCCTGCTTTCTTGTACTCAACATATCACTTGCTTATCTCTTTGGTGCTTACTATCTCAACTCCGAAAACGTTGGATTCGCCGCCCTTCTTCGCTACGCCTATTGCGGTATCTGCGTATGATATCAACGTATCGTTGTGGCTTACGACTATGAATTGCGAATTGGCGCTAAGCCGCTTTATAAGTGCTGAAAGCGTCTTGGAATTCTGCTTGTCCAATGCGGTATCTATTTCATCAAAAATATAAAACGCAAGCGGCTTGCACATCTGTATTGCCAATATCAAGATAAGCATGAGCATTGACTTTTCACCTCCGGAAAGCCTATCTGCATGCCTCTTTGCCTTGCCTTCAACCATGTCGAACACTAATCCTGAATTGAATGGCTCCTTTGGATTCTCCAGCGCAATTGATCCTTTCCCATCAGTAAACACCACACCGTAAAGTTCAACGAACTTCTTATTCACCTTTTCGAATGTTTCGTTGAATACCTCCAATTTCCGCGATTCCAACTCGCTTATCATTGACAATATCGAATTCCTCTCGCTTTCCAGTGTCATTATCTTATCCTGAACCTCTTCCACATCCTTGCTTTTCTCCATATACATCTCAGGTGCACGCATGTTCACGCTTCCCATCGACTCGAGCTCAGCCTTAAGCCTGTAAAGCTCCTTCTCCAATTGGTCTATATCCCCATCTATTATATCGTACTTCTCGTATCCACTGAGCTCTGCCATTATGTCCGAAAGCCTTGTCTGCAACTGCGACTTTGTGGCCTGCATGCCTATTGACTCCCGCTCCATCCTCTCCTTTTCGCTTGCAAGCTTTCCCTTATCGAAGCCTATCTTGTTAATCTCTTCCTCTATCTTCTTTATCTCCTCGTACATTCCCGCGGATTTTTTATCATGGGCCCTTATGCTCTCCTCCAATGTCTTGGCCTCTTCACTAAGTTTTGCAACTGCGGATTTCAACTCCTCGTATTTCCTATTGCTGTTCTTCAGGGCCTCTTCCCTTTTCAAAAGTTCCGATTTAAGCTCGTCAATCCTTTTCGAGACCATATCGCTTTCCTTAGCTAGCGCTGCCTTTTCGGTCATGGATTTTTCTAACTTTTCAGTATACTCCTTCAATTTTTTATCAGCATCCTTTATCTTCTGGTCATCCATATCTGATGCAAACCTGCCGCTCAATTTTTTGTAATTTATGGCGTTCTCGTTTTTTGCCGTATCAAGCTCTTTCTCAAGCTTTCGAATCTCTATGTCGTGCGCATTGTATGTTGCGGTTTTCCCATCTATGTCCTTTGCAATGCGCTCAAATTCCTTTGAACGGGTGCTTTTCTCATCCTCCAGCCTTTTCAGGTTTGTCCTTATCGTTTCTATCTCCATCGATGAGCTCATGACTACGGTTTCAGCCTTTCCGAATCTCTGTCGCGCATCATCCTCAACGCCCTGTATGCCTTCAAACTCTGCCCTTAAGGATTTCTCGCGTTCTTCTATGTCCTTCAATTCCGAAATCGCCTTTGCGTAGTTAAAGCTCCTGGAAAATCCTCCCGACACCACACCGGACTGTTCCAAGATCTCTCCTTCCATGGTTACGAATCTGTGCCTGTTGTTTTTGCCTACCGACTTTATGTCGCCTACCAAATACGTGTTGGAGAATATGAATTTGAATGCCTTGGCAAATTTGGGATCGAACTCCACATAATCTATCAAAGGCTCTCCGTCATTTATCTTTGGGCTTTCCGAATAGTTTATCATATCCAAAGGTATGAATGCGGCTCTTCCCATCCTATTCTCCCTAAGGATCCTAACTGCAAGATCCGCGGTATTGACATTATCGACGACGAAATAATTAAGCCTGGCTCCTGCCGCCGCGCTTATGGCCTCGGAATACCTCGGATCGTATCTGCACAATTCAATCGCCTTCCCATAGAATCCCTTCTTTATTCTTTCAGATAGGGCTTTTCCGACCTTGTTGGAATCTCCACCATAAGTGGCTATGGATTCTCTGAGCGCCATCCTTTTATCCGATAATTGCTGAAGCTCTGCCTCGATGGATTTTTTCCTTGAACGCATATCGTCCAATTCCTTTCTTGCGGATGCAAGCTCCCTGTTGCTGCTATTAGAAACATCGATAATATCCTGTTCCTTTGTTCTCGATTCCGATAATTCCTTTTCTATCCTGTCCAACTCGGCGCTTATTGACCTTTTTTGTGCATCAAGATCCGAAATGGCGGAACGCAGTTCCATTGCTTCTTTTTTCATGGATTCCAGGCTTTTGGATATATTCTCCATATTCAGCATGCTTTTCTCATAAGCCTCTATGTCCTCCTTACCCTGCGTTGAAACTGCGTTGGCATTGCTGGATTCTATCTCTTTCTTGAGATTGGCTATGTCGGATTCAAGGACAGGTATAATCTTGCTGTTCTTTTCGAGATTTTCGGCATTTTTCCTAATCTCCTCCTTTAAGCTGTTTATTGTGCTATTGGATTCTTCTTCATTGGCCTTTATGGATTCCATCTCCGATTCGGAAACTGCCATGTTCCTTTTAGCCTCTTCCAGCTTTCTGTTCACATCATTCATTGTCGATGAACGCTCATTCAGCGCTTTTGCCGCATTGTTTCTCTGCATTGCTAGCTTTTCCGCCATAACGTCATATTCGGTTATTTTTGATTTAATGTCCGTAACCTTTTTCTCGTAGTCTGAAAGCCTTTCTATTATATCCTTGAGCTCTGATTGCAGCGCCTCGCTGCGCTTGTAAAGTATTGTGTAATTGGTCTGTTTCATCAATTGGCTGGCCTTGGAATATTTTTCCGCGGCGTCCTTCTCCTTCTTAAGCTCTTCAAGGAAGCCAAGCCTTTCCCCGAGCATAACCTTTGTATTCGTTATTTTTTCTTCTACGGTATCAAGCTCCTTTTGCGACGCCTGCTTCTTGTACTCGAATTCCTTTATTCCAGAAGCTATGTCTATAAGCTCCCTGCGCTCCTTTGGATTTAAGTTCAAAATCTTTACTATCTCTCCCTGGGTTATGGTATTCGTGTCGCTTATCATGCAATTATTTGTCCTAAGGTAATCCGTTATCTCCTGCCTTGTCATGTGCTTCCCGTTAAGCCTATAGGCTATCTTTCCGTTTGGCTTTATCATCCTGGTTACCGTAACCTCCTCATCCCCTCCAAGCACCAAGCTGACATAAGCCCTTCTGCCTTCTCCCCTCTTCGGCACCTTTACCTCGCTTACCAATTGCGCCGTCGAGGTCGCGCGTATCCTCCTTAAAGAGCTTTCGCCCAAAACGAACAGCAGCGAATCGCATATGTTGGATTTTCCCGATCCGTTCGGGCCGACTATGCAGTTAAAGCCTCCGCTAAACTTTATGGTTGCATTTCTAAAGGACTTGAAGTTGTGTATAATGAGCTTATTCAAGTAAAGCATTAATCAACACCGTCGCCTAATAGCTCTTTACTTATTAATATTTTTAGCACTTCCTCTGTTGTGCGCCATATGCAGCGATATGAGCGATTCTATATGCTGTGCCTGCACTATGCCTATAAATCTGCCGCTCCTTGTTATTGCGGCTATGCCTACCCCGTCAGTCTGCATCTTGCTCAATACACTGGATATCGGCTCATTGCGGTCAAATTCCTCCAATGGAATGCTTAGCTTTTCTATCTCTATATTCTTTGCATTGGGATTCGAGAGTATGTTACGCGGTATCCTGGAAACAAGGTATACCTTCATGCCGTACTTGAAAAGCACTATGTGCTTGTGCTTTTTTATTATTGCGTAATACACGTCATACAATGTTGGCCTGCTCCCAAGCATTACGTAGTCCTTGCTTATGGCTGAGCTTATCTTCATGTCCTTGGTATACTCCCTTATGTACGCGCCCTGCAATTCTGCCTTTGCGCCCCCATAAAGGAATATTGCTATGAAGACGTCCCATAGCACTATGAATTCCTTATACAACAGCGAATAGCTGCTTTCCACGGCAACGAAAGCCAGAGTGCCTATTATGAAAAGCACTATTATTGCGTTGCTTATGTTCACCGTGAGCTTTGTGGCGGAAAGGAAATTCCTTTTCTTTTCCAAATAACTCCTAAGCACCCTTCCACCGTCCAGCGGGAACCACGGCAGTATATTGAATACCGCAAGCAATATGTTCAGTATGAAAAGAAGCTGTATGAACAATTCCAATGTGCCTGCGGGCGTGAATATTACCGCTATGCCGAAAATGAAGCCCAACAGGAAACTCGATATCGGCCCCGCTATCGCTATCCTGAACTCCAGCTTTGGAGGTATGTCGTCCATGTCTATCATGGACCCTCCTCCCAACGGGTAGAGTATTATCTTCTTAACTTCTATCCCGTTTCTTATGGCCGTTACGGAATGTGCAAGCTCATGCAGAAGCACGCATATAAAAAGAAGCACGAATATTATGAAAAGGTTTAAGCTTATAACGAGAGCAAACAGCATCATCAGTATAAATGTCCAATGCAGCTCTATCGGGACACCGTATACCCTTCCTATGTATGGGGACGCGTTTGCCATGGTTGGATTTTTGTTCCTATCTATAATAATATTTCTATCTCAAGTTTGATTTAGTTGGATGGCAAAAGCAAAAATCCGATTAATTAAAATATGCAAGCAATGATTCGATGCCAAAGCGATCAGAAGAAGCGAACATGCGCTTTATATACGACGAGCCGGCCTTAATACTGAGCGTAAGCGGCAAGGAATGGCTGGTAGTCGGAGACATACATATAGGCGCGGAGCGCAGGCTTTCTGATAAGGGCGTAAACGTATACAATATGTGGAAGCAGATGGCATCAAAAATACTCTCGCTGTCAAATACATTTTCAATAACCGGGGTGATACTTCTAGGGGATATAAAGGACAGCATACTGTATCCCGAGACATGGGAGCAGCGCGACATAAGGAGCTTCATAAGCGAGCTTTCGCATCTCGAATTGAGGATAATAAAAGGGAACCACGACGGGCACATAGACAGCATACTGGGCATAAAGGCTATGGACGAGATATTGCTTGGGGATTATGCGCTTCTCCACGGCAACAAATGGCCATCGCAAGATGCCCTAAAAAAGGGCACGATAATAACGGGCCACAACCACATAGCGGTAAGCATAAAGGACGATAACGGCGCGGTGTATTCCGAGAAGGCATGGCTCATAGCCAGCGCCGAAAAGGATAAAATAAGGGAATTCTACGCCTCTCCCAAAGCGAAAAGGCTGGTTGTAATGCCTGCATTCAATCCATTGATACTTGGAATGCCGGTGGGCAAGGAGCGAAAGGACAAGGATAACATAAGCCCATTGTTGCGCAACGGGCTTTTCGATTATTCTAATGCGGACATATATTCGCTAAAGGGAGCCTATATCGGCAAGGTAAAAGCGCTTTCCTCCGAAAGGGGCAATGCTGCAAATAAGCCAAAAACCAAAACAAACAAAAAATGAAAATCAGTTCCTTATTATTGTTATGGGTATTATTCCCTTATTGAATTCCAGCTCTGCCAAATCCAGCGGCTCGGTTATGCCTTCTGGTACTTTTATGAGTGGAGGTGCACCGTGCGCGAGCTGCAAAGCCCTTGCGCCTACGATCCTTGCCTTTTCGAATTTACTATATTCTTCCATTTTTAACACCAGAAATATGCATTGCCTGAAGCCATTTGAAGGCCTTGAAGATCATATCGGATTGGGCTTGAAGCGCTCCTTTGCCTCTTCCATGCTCTTGTTTACCTTCTTGCGCCATTGCTCGAACTGGTCAGGCGTTTCAGGATACTTAAGGTATATTGCATTAAGCTCCTTCATCTTGTTGACTGCATAAAGCAATTCCCTGAACGCATTTATGTTCATGGTTCCCTTGAGCACCATTGAGAATTTCGAGCTAAGGCTAAGCTCAGGCATCTTGCCCAAAGCGATCTCGTTGGCCTCCTTCACGCTCAGGAAATTCTTGAATCCGTAGTTCAATGTGCTGTTGTTGAGCGACTGCATGTAGCTTCTGAATACCTCGAGCCCTGCCGTCTTGTATCCGTACTCGCTGTTGAAATCTACGTTGTACTGCCATAAGCCGTTCACGCTTGTATCGTTGGCCTCTATTGCCCTTACTGCATTCTCGCCTGCCAATATTCCAGAGACCATTGCAGGCCCTATGCCTCCTGCGCTTATCGGATTAGGCATTACCATGCTGTCCCCCGCTCCCATATAGCCGTCAGTAACAAGGCTTTCCATCTGCCTTCTTACGGCTACTGACCAAATGCCTTTGCCGTTATTATCCTTATTGAATATCTTGTATTCCTTGTTCTTTATTATAGGCAGCCATGCTATGTACTGATCTATAAGGTTTTGAAGCGTATCGTTCCTGTTAAGGGCCTTATTCCTTATATCAAGGCTGCGCTTCTGCACTCCGAGCCCAACGTTGATCTTATTCCCGCTCTTCGGGAATACCCATCCGTAGCCTCCCGGTGCCATTTCCTGGTTCAGGTGTATTAGCGCGTTTTCGGGATCGTAATACCTTTTGTCCTCGTGGTCAAGCTCGAATTCTATTATGTACCTGCCGGTCGACTCCACGTCGTCTATATCGACATTCTTGTCCACGAACTTGTTGTCCGGGAGCCTTCTCCTAAGCACGGTTGATATACCTAAGGCGTCTATTACTACCTTAGCACCGTATATAACGTGATTTTTGTCCTTGTCCTTGCCGAATATGCCGCATACCTTGCCGTTCTCTACCACAGGACCCTCTATCTCGAACTGCGTAACGTACTCTGCGCCGCTCTTTATCGCAACGTCCCTTATCTTCCTCTCGAACTCCGGCCTGTCCAGCACGTATCCTACGCCGTCAAAAAGGAATTTTGAATTAAGGTCCGGCGCTAGCGCATAAACCCCTTCTACCTTTACATCCAATTCGGGCTTCGAGAAGCTGATTCCGGTCTTCGATGTTATATAATCAAGGTGCGACCCCGCAACCGCATCGCCGCATGTCCAGCCCCAATTGTTCTTTTTTCCAACATTTTCCGGGTCGTTCCTGTCCAAAAGCAATACGCTTTTCCCCTTCTTTGCCGCTACGGCAGCCGCTAGGTTGCCAGCCATGCCTGCTCCTGCCACTATTATATCGTAGGATTTCTTAGCTTCCATATTAAACACATATGCAAAATTAAGTATATTGGGTTGTTTCTATGATCATTTGCATTTCTAAACCTTGAAGGTGTAGAATTGCCAAGTGCAAAATTGTATTTGGATATACAGTAAAAAAATATATATATGTTTACATGTGAATGATGCAAAAGCATTACCATGTGCTCAACGCGAATCTCCTGAGTAATTGCATTGCTTATATTTAAAATACTATATTAAAGAGCGCTGCATGCATGCCATGCGCTTAAAGGCCCATGCGCTGCTTGAAAGATATGCGCTTATCCAAGGATAGCTTATATATATCTTTCCTATTTTAAATATACTGCTATACATGTGCCGTAGTAGTACCCCACTTCATATGGAAGGCAGCTCATGTATACCAAAGCAGTTGATATTATGACAGATTTATCTAGCGATATAAGGCTAGCTGTTGACAGCGGAGCTACGGCTCTTGGGTTAAACAGCGTAATAAGGTCCATAAGGGACGCAAAGGCGAAGCTAATAGTCGTGGCTTCAAGGAACAAGGAAAGCTCAATGCAGGACGTGCAGCACATGGCGAAGGTCGCAAACGTGCCCATGGTAGTCTTTGAGGGAAATCCTATGGAGCTTGGTGCAGTATGCGGAAAGCCATTTTCGGTCTCCGCACTGTCGATAATAGACCCTGGAAATTCAAGCATACTTAAAAGTGTATAAAATATAACAAATAGAGTGATAATTTGCCAAATGGAGAATTCGCAGCAAGAAAGCTTGTAAAGCAGAGAAAGCACCAAAGGATGCTAAAGAAATGGCTGAAGAGGAAGAAGCTAAAGCTCAAGCAGAAGTACGACCCTATGGGCACGGTACCCAGGGCACATGGGCTGGTCCTTCAGAAGTTCGCAGTAGAGCAGAAGCAGCCGCACTCCGGCCAGATAAAATGCGTAAGGGTGCAGCTGATAAAGAACGGTAAAACCGTTGGAGCATTCGTTCCCGGGGACGGCGCAGTCAACTATATAGACGAGCACGACGAAGTCACAATAGAGGGCCTCGGCGGATCCCAAAGGGGACAGATGGGATGCATACCAGGAATGAAGTATAAGGTAGTCGAAGTCAACGGCGCCAATATGGTGCAGATTATAAAAGGCAAGAAGGAGAAGCCTAAGAGATGATTTTTATGGCAGAAGAGGTTAAAGAGACCCAGCAGAAAAAAGCACAGAAGCCGAAAAGGAAGGCATCGCCTAAACGCAGGGCTGTCCAATTCGACAAGTCCTCAAGCACGGAGCATAAGCTGTTCAACAAGTACGACTACAATGTTGAGGTCCTTGACCTTAGCCTTAAGAACTACATAAACCTAAAGCCAGAGGAATACCCATCATCGTACAGGCGCACAAGCTCAAAGCTGTTTTCAAAGGCAAACATAAACATAGTCGAAAGGCTTGAGAACGTGCTCATGAGGGGAGGCACCGGAAAGAAGATAGGCGGCAGGGTTATAAGGACCGAGGGCAGGCTTCAGGGGAAGAAGCTGAAGGTAATGCATATAGTCGAGAACGCATTCGATATAGTAAACGAGAGCACGAAGCAGAATCCATTGGAGGTATTCATAAGGGCGCTTGAGAACAGCGCGCCGATAGAGGACACGACAAGGATAAGGCAGGGAGGCACGATCTCGAACATACCTGTCGACATAAGCGCAAGCAGGCGTTTGGATACGGCCCTAAGGAACATATCCACGGCGTCAATAATAGGCGCGTTCAAGAACAAGAAGAATATTTCAGAGGCTCTTGCTAACGAGATAATACTCGCTTCCAGAAACGATATAAACAGCTATGCCTTGAAGAGGAAGAACGAGATAGAGCGCATGGCAAGGAGCGCAAAGTAATCGGTGTTTCATAATGGTCAGGAAGGAGTACGTAGTAGAGGAAATTACAAAAATAATGAAAGATTTGGACAATATAAGGAACGTAGCCATAATAGCGCACGTTCACCACGGCAAGACAACGCTTACGGATTCGCTGCTTGCGCGTGCAGGCCTTATATCCAAATCGGTAGCAGGCGACGTGCTGTACACAAACTACGAAGCCATAGAAAAGGACAGGAGGATGACGATAAAGTCCGCAAACATATCATTGGGCTTCGTCTATAACGAAAAGGACTACATAATAAATTTGATAGACACTCCTGGCCACGTAGATTTCGGAGGCCACGTAACAAGGTCCATGCGCGCTGTTGACGGCGTAGTGCTTGTGGTGGATCCGGTTGAAGGCGTAATGCCGCAAACGGAAACGGTACTGAGGCAGGCGCTTAAGGAAAAGGCAAAGCCAGTGCTTTTCGTAAACAAGGTAGACAGGCTTTTGACGGAGCTTAGGCTTACCCCCGAGCAGACATTCGAAAGACTGCTTAAACTGATAAACGACATAAACAAGCTCATCTCACAATTCGCACCTGAAGAATTCGCCGAAAAATGGCAGGTAAGCGTCGAAAAGGGAAGCGTAGCATTCGGCTCCGCGGCAAAGAAATGGGCGATATCAAAGCCAATAATGGACAAATATAAGGTAACATTCAAGGACATATTCGCACTTACTGCGGCAGGCGACGAGAAGAAATTGCAGGAAGTCGCGCCAATAGACGAATCAACTCTTATTATGATGATAGAGCACCTGCCAAGCCCGCACGTGGCGCAAAGGTACAGGATACCTCAGATATGGCACGGCGATCTGGAATCCGTAGACGGAAAGGCCATGCTCAACACCGACATGTCAGCAAATACTAACATAGTGGTATTCAACATGGTTTACGACCCGCACAGCGGCGAGATCCCAGTGGGCAGGGTATTCTCTGGAGTTGCGAGAAAGGGAACGGAACTTCATATATCAGGCTTGAACAATACTCAAAAGATACAGCAGGTCGGCATATACATGGGCCCAGACAGGGTACAAGTCGACGAGATACCTGCGGGTAATATAGCTGCGCTCATAGGGCTTAAGGATGTCAGCATAGGCGATACATTAAGCACAGGCATAATAGAGCCGTTTGAGCAGATAACGCACTATTCGAAGCCTGTAGTCACTAAAGCCGTAGAGGCAAAGGACTCAAGGGATACGACAAAGCTTATAGAGGCATTAAGGGAGCTCTCGAAGCAGGATCCTACAATACTTACGGAGATAAACCAGCAGACAGGGGAGCACCTTGTCAGTGGAATGGGCGAACTCCATTTGGAAGTTATAGAGACAAAGCTCAGGGACGATTTCAAAATACAGATAATAACGAGCCCGCCGATAGTCATATACAGGGAGACCATAACCGGCAAGGCCGGCCCAATAGAGGGCAAGACACCCAACAAGCACTCGAAATTCTACGTTACGGTAGAGCCTTTGCCTGAAACCGTGCAAAACGCAATAGATGAGGGCACAATAAGGGAAGGCAAGCCTAAGGGCCAGGCTGCCATAGAGGCAATGGTAGAAGCGGGGCTTGACAGGAACATAGCCAAGAACGTCGAAGAGATCTCAAACAAGTGCATGCTTGCGGACGTTACTCACGGCGTGCAGTACATGAACGAGGTCATGGAATTGCTTATAGACGGCTTTGACGAAGCGGTCAAGGACGGCCCTCTTGCAAGAGAGCGCTGCGCAGGCGTGCTTGTGAGCGTAGTCGATGCAACAATACACGAGGATCCTGTGCACAGGGGCCCTGCGCAGATAATACCTGCAATAAGGAATGCAGTATATGCAGGAATGCTTACGGCAGGGGTCTATCTCTATGAGCCTAAGCAGAATTTTACAATAAACATACCTCAGGAATACATGTCCGGAGTAATAACATTCGTACAGAGCAAGCGTGGTACTGTGACGAGCGTGACTCAGGAAAACGAGCAGGTATCCATAATCGCAAAAATGCCGGTGGCAGAGACTCTGAAAGGCTTTTCAAACGATTTAAGAGGGCTTACACAGGGAAGGGCGATATGGTATACCGAATTCGCTGGCTATGAAAAGCTTCCAGGCGAGCTGCAGAATAAGGTAGTGCGCGAGATAAGGGAGCGCAAAGGACAGAATCCAGAGCCTCCAACTCCGGATCAATTCCTGGCGTGAGCTCCAGCCTTAAAATGCATCGCAATTCTTGCAGCAAATACGCTAAGCATATATATTACCTCGTGCTGACTACAATTATATGCAAAGCAAGAAGAAGCGCAGCAATATCGAAAGGCTCATAATAAGCGATATAACGCTTGCCGAAATGATACCTGCAGAGCTTGCGGCTATCCCTGTGACAAGGTACGTTGTGCTCAACAAAATAAGCGAATCGTTTACGGGCAATTCCATATCGATGCACGCCGCGGCAGCATCCCTTAATTCGGCTTCTATAATAATACCGATAACCGCACTGGCCATAACCTTCCCAATCATTTATGGCATAGAATCGAAGCTATTCGACAAAGTCTATGTCCCTGCTGCAAAAAAGCTTTATTCAATGCTAAGGCGCGATAAAGAAGAGGAACGCTAACGCTTTGTACGGATCACTTATGCTGCATATGTGCAATATGTATATGTGATATTTCCATTCAATTTTCATGTCCGCTGCAAAAGAGGCTAGGCATTTGCATAATTCCGGATTATAGATTTGCCTGCATAGGGGAGTTTTAGTTTCATTGTAATGCAATATGCGGTTCATTTAAAGGCAGAATTCAACTTTCTAGCTATTTGGATATTTTATATGAGTTTAACGCTAAAATACGCTTTTACGCTATTACACATGCAGAAGGAAAAAGGTATTTAAATACATCAGTTCCATTTTGTTTGAAATATAAATATTTGGTGATTTTGATGGGAGGAAACGACGGCGGTAAATAATTTATAGCTTTTATTACTTGTATCTCTTTGTAATTTATAATGTCTGAGACAGTTTATAAGTTCCTGTTTGTTTCATATCATACCTTCTGAATCCTATATTACCTAATAATTGGTTTGTTATTATTGAATATTTTATGGTTATACCGTTTACCTTCTTCTTGAATTCTTCCACCAATTCTTCTAACTCATTATCAGCATATATAGGAGCTAATGTAAAAATCCCATACGGCGATCCAGTATCTGATATATAAGCAAATTTGTTTGCGGGCCTTTCTTTATCATCTATTATCATTTTTAAATAATCCCTTCTTGTTTTATTGAATGCGACTACATCCTCTTGCTCTATGTATATAAGTGCAGAATATTTGCAGTGCGGCTCCTGCATGCATATTGTTGCTCCCTGTATAATCTTTCTTTCTAAAAGCTTGTGGTAGGTATAGTGCGCGCTTCCTTCATTAAGGCCATACGCCTTATCTATTTCTGAGAAATTTACGCTGCAGTCCTTTGATAATTCTCTCATTGCAACATATTCGCTCTTGAAAAGCTGGTCATGCGGCTTTTTAAGGTGCTCTTTGGATTTTTGCCATACTCTATCTTTTATTAGTTCAAAGAAAGCATCTCTCATAGGAATGAACCAGCCAAATGCCTCAGATATGTAACTTATGTTCCATATAGATTTGTAATTAGAAAATATTGAATTTGACCTTATCCTGTAAATCGTGTTCTCCAACTCAGGAATATTTTCAGCTATAATGTACATAGCAAGGTCGTAATCACCTTTCATTAATAATACTAGCTGGACCCTTTGCTCATTTTCCAATAATAACTTTAGCTTTTCTGCGCTTGGCCGTCCATTTAAAAATTTTGCAAGCACTAAGAACCTGGAAAACCCGAATGTTGTTGGCCTTATGTCTACTGTTGTCCTTATCCTGTAAACCTTCTTCAGCTTTTCCATTCTGTAACTCGCTTCATAGCCCTTTATGCCAATGGATTTTGCTATATCCGATGCGGAAGCCCTTCCATTCATGCTCATCCCTGTAAGAACCGCAATATCCACATTATCAGGAACGGTTGCCTTGTCTGTTATGAAGCTGCTGTCCTTGTATTTCATTTTAATATATTGATCGAGGTTTATTGGCCTTACCGACATCATATTTCTTTCCTTTTTTACAAATGTCCCGTCCTCCTCTATTTTGCCTATGTAAAGCCTTTCTGAGTGCCTTCTTCCTGTTTCCTTTTCTACCCAGTCCTTGTATTCGTATGCATAATAGTTTCCATGTATCTTTAGTGCCATTACCTTGTATTTCCTACCGACTTTTAGCCTCATTAATGTTTCTTTTACCTTCGCAGGAAGGTTTTTACCACGGTTTCGCATAATATTTATCATACTATAATATATAAAAACCTTTTTGATATATAAAAATTTGT
>DAHXOG010000029.1:3739-7778 GCA_027364995.1 Candidatus Mancarchaeum sp. | reverse complement strand
GGACATATTGAAAAGGGAGAAACGGCGGCAATGGCAGCGAGAAAGGAATTGATTGAAGAAACAGGATATAAGGCAAAAACACTTAAGCTGCTTTACAAGGCATATGTTGCCCCAGGAATACTGACAACAAAAAGCTACACTTATGCTGCGACCGGACTAACAAAGGCGTATGACAAGGGCACGGATAAGGAAGAAATGCTAGAGCTTAAAACAATGGAATTCGATGAAGTTTATAAGCTAATAATGAAAAATGCGATAATAGATAAAAAGACCATAGCCGGAGTGCTTTATTACAGGGAGTTCTTTAAACAGAACAAGAATTAGGTAGCCGGTTGGAGCCGTATGCCAGAATACACTGTAATTAGATATCTGCTTTTATGCACAAACTTTATAAAATAATAAAACAAATCATTTAGTAATCATACTTTGAACTGGAGAATGGTTATGGGTTGTTTATATGCAATCGAATAAATTTACAAAAAAGCAGGCTTATATGATAATAGGCGTAGTGATAGTGATAGTTGTTGCTTTGGCTTTGTACCTCAATTCAACAAGCAGTGCTGGAAAAGCGGACATAAGTTTTGATAATGTTGCAGTTAGCAGTTCTTACCTGTCGCAGCTTTATAGCATTTCGCAGAACATGAGCCTAGCCAACAGTGTAGGAATAGGCTCAGTTTCCGGGTACCCGTTAGCTTCCGGAAGCAATGTTAGCTTGACGAATAACGGGTTGCCTGTAATGCTTTATATAGGAGCTGACTATTGTCCGTTTTGCGCGGTTACAAGATGGGGCATGATCATTGCGCTTATGAGGTTCGGCAATTTCTCCCAATTGCATTATATGACTTCAAGCGCAACGGATTATGAGCCAAGCACTGCAACGTTCACGTTTTATAACTCCAGCTATTCAAGCAATTTAATAGACTTCCAGTCTGTGGAGACCTTGACAAACACGTATAAGCCATTACAGAATATGACCAATGGGCAAGGCACAATATACTCCACTTTTGACGCAAACAATACAAATATTCCTGGCAATGAGAGAGATGCAATACCGTTTATAGACTTCGGGAATAAACCCATACAAATAGGCGCACCTGTAAGCCCTGCCATAATAAACCCGTATAA
Source organism: Candidatus Mancarchaeum sp. (assembly GCA_027364995.1). Classification (GTDB taxonomy): domain Archaea; phylum Micrarchaeota; class Micrarchaeia; order Micrarchaeales; family Micrarchaeaceae; genus Micrarchaeum_A. The sequence continues at coordinate 6,653 of DAHXOG010000029.1, read as the reverse complement.
TTGGAACCAGATACTGAATTTTATAAAAACAAACCCGAATAGTTCTGTCACACAGGCCATAATCGGCGAAGCAAACGTTTTCACTGCACAGATATGCAACATGGACGGAGGAAAGCCATCAAGCGTATGCAAGCAAAAGTTTGTCAGCACAGTGAACGACGTCGTAGGCTGAGCAAAATCATCCTACGAATTGATTAGTGGCATAGGGCAAAACGCAGTATGGTGCAATTTTTGGTATTATCGCACAACGCTTGCCTTGCTTAGAAGAAGCTTGGCTTTGTCCCTGTTTGACATTATTATGTTCTCGCTCTCCTCCTTGTCCCTTACGTCATATAGCTCGTCAACGCCATTGCCGAAAAAGTGTATTAGCTTATACCCATTGCTGATTATGGCGAAAGATTTCTTGTTAAGCTTTTGCTTTGTCTTGTAGATCTTGGCTGCGTATTCTGACCTTCTGCTCAATGAATTGAGAAGCATGCCATCCCAGCCTTCGCTTATGCCATTGTGCTCGCTTATTATGGGATGTTGACTTACTGAGTTGGTACCATTGGCCATTGATGTTATGATCCCGTGGACATCGACCAAGCTTGTCGGCCTTTCGATTTCGGAATGATCACGAACCTGTTTTCCATTCTCAAACTTCGATATTATCAACGGGACATTGGTTACCTCATTATAAGGATGTAGCGCATGGTATAAGAGCCCGTGCTCCCCGAAGAATTGCCCATGGTCAGACGTCACTATTACGCTGGCGTCCTCAAGCAGGCCTTGCTTCTTCATTATAGCAAGGGATTTACCTATTTGCTCGTCCAGATATGCAAGGCGCCTTTTGTATGCGCCATGCAATTGCTTTGTTATATATTCGTCCATTTCCAATATGCCGCTAAGGTAAAGCCATTTGTCCTGAATTATGCCGCTGTCCTCTACAGGATAGTTTTCATGCGCCTCCAAGTAGTTCAGAAACATGAACTGTGGCATGTAGTTGTAATGCTTTTCCATGTATTCCTTTAGAACCGCGTTTGTATCTATTGCTCCCTTATCGAGCTCGTTGGTGCCATCGGCATTGGCTATGCCTCTTGCCATTTTTATCCTGAGGTTAAGGTATGCCCTATCCAAAAGCTTTGACGGTATGAAGCTCGATAGGGAAACTGTAGTTTTAAAAAGCGACTTGCGGACGTTTTGGCTTTGTATAAACGTTGAAAATAACTTTGCCTTTTTAGGATTGTATTTTATGTTTGAATCCATCCATAGGTCATAAACCTTGTCGAAGCCAAGCGCAAGATTGGTTTGGCTCGATAAGAAAGGATTATTTGAGAACAGTACTGAATAATACCCAAAATCATGCATTTTAGAGGCCAAGGTTTTTGCGTTATCAGGCAAAAACTTTGTTTTGACCGTCCACGGATCGATAGAGGAATCGGAAAGAAAATCATGTGAAGCCTCCTTTATCCTAGATGGAAGCTTGGATAAGAACATTGATGCATGGGAAGGAACCGTCCATGTTGCGGTTGACACCGCATTTTCGTATACTGTGCCTTTTGAGCAAAGCTTATTTATATTAAGCATAGAATTATTCCCATAGGCATCGCTGGCCCTAAGGGTATCGAGCAGTAGGACTATTATGTTCCTATTGCCTTTTTGGCTATGCTTGCCTTTGTTGCTGAGATTATATTTAGGCATTTTTAACAGGTTTAATGTGTTGTAACAGTATATTAATATTTATATGAAACCGTTTCACTTTGGAATTATGGTAGTTTTATGGACATATGCGTTCTCAACCCGTACTTTTATCCGTATAACGGAGGTACCGAAAAGGTTTTGCTTGAAGTATATAAGCGCTTGGCAAAAAACCACAACATAACGGTAATTACGTCTTCAGTTGGGAGCAGCGTTGGCAAAGAGGAGTTTAACGGAATTAATATCGTAAGGCTAAAAAGCAAGCAGATAGCGTTGCCCCATTTGCCGTTGCCGTTGTTGAAGATGTGTGATTTAAGCAAAGAGCTGAAGAGTGCAGGCGCCGATATCTATCACATAAATAACAGGTATCAATACTTTCGCGGTACAATCAATGCGATAAAAAAAACTGGCGGAAAGCTTGCAGTTACAATACACAATTCGCTTCCGATAGGAATAGACACCATAACGGATTATGGCGGATTGTTGTATGATGTTTTTTGGGGAAGGAGTATTATGAAAAATGCTGACGTGATAACCGCAGTGTCAAAAAACGCATTGGATGTCACCGTACCGAAAAAGTTTTCGGATAAATCTTTTGTTATACCTAATGGAATAGACTATAGTCTGTTCAAGCCAATTAACGAAAAGGAAAAAATAGAAGGGTTAAAAAAGGAATTTGGATTCAAAGATGGGGTAAACATAATAACTAATGGCAGGCTTACAAAGCAGAAAGGGCATATATACCTGCTTAAAGCGATATCCGAGCTTAATCTGAATGGGAATTATAATCTTACAATCATAGGCAAGGGCCCGATGGAGATCTATACTAAGAACATGGCAATGAAGTTAGGCATCGATGATAAGATAAGGATAATAAATGGCATAGAAGAAGAGAAGCTGCCTTATTATTATTCATGCTCCGACGTTTTCGTATTTCCTTCGTTGTATGAGCCTGCAGGTGTCGCTCTGCTTGAGGCGCTTGCTTGCGGAATACCGACCATAGCAACGAAAATAGGCGGCATACCGGAGGTGCTTGATGGATACGGTGAATATATTAAGATTAAGGACAGTAAAGTTATAGCCGATGCCGTGAAAAAGGTAAGCTCTGATTTTGAGCATTATAAAGGGCTTTCATTGGCGTGCAGGAAAAACATAATAGAGAAGGAGCATGATTGGGACATTATAGCGAAAAGGTATGAGGAGGTATTTGAAAACGCATGCAGGGCATAGAAATGGC
>DAHXOG010000029.1:0-3729 GCA_027364995.1 Candidatus Mancarchaeum sp. | reverse complement strand
AGAAAGGCGAAGAAGAATTCCATATGGTACACAATTACGAATGTGGGAGACCTAAACAGGAAGGAATACCTTAAATTAATAAGGAGGGTTTCGCTGTTCGTAGCTGTAGGCTTTATAGCAAGTTTCATAGTATTCTTTGCAATTGCCGTAGTTGGCGGGCTCGCTAATGTTATAAAGACAATAGAAAACGCTAACGTATACCTGTACCTTTTGGCTTTCGGATCCGTACTGGCGGGCTATCTTCTGCGTTTCGTAAAATGGCTTTATTACACCACTAAGCTGAATTTAAAGATACCGCTCAGGAAGAACTTCATCGTTTATATGTCGCAGTATTCCATGAATATAACACCCGGAAAGCTAGGCCGCGTGCTTGTGGCTTACACATTAAGCAGGATTACAAACATAAAGGCCTCAAGCATATTGCCGATAGTAACTATAGACATATTCACGGATTTCCTAGGGGTAGGAATACTGGCGTTTTTTACAGCTCTGTACTTTGGCCAATTCATTATACTCGTAGCCATAATAGATGCCGTGCTCATGCTGCCATACCTTTTCATACTTAACGACTGGTTTTATAAATTCATAAAAAGGGTTTTCAAGAAAAGGCATTTCATAGAGACATTTACGCTTTACGGAGATGAATACTTCGCATCCCAGAGCTCGCTGAACAAGCCAAAGACCTATATTGTATCGCTTTTGGTTACCGTTCCTGCTGCGTTTTTGAATGCAATGGCACTTTATTTTGCGTTGCTCTCGATAAAAATATCGCCGCATGTTTTAGGAAGCGCTTTCATAGAGTCTTCAAGCAACCTATTCGGCATGATAACTGGAATACCAGGGAATATAGGGGTTACCGACGGGTCGCTTGTGGCTCTTTTAGGTACAATCTTCAAAACCAGCATAGCCACCTCCTCTGCGCTGACGATAATGACGAGGTTGGCCACATTATGGTTCGGAATTGGGATTGGAGGCATATTACTTATTTACAGCTTTAGGTACTGGACAGAAGGCAAGAGGTATAAAAAGCGTTTGTCTCCGAAAAATAGCATTAAGATAAAACAGCATAGGAAAAAGTAAGCTAACTGCAATTATAATTGAAGGCGAATGGCTTGTTGAAAGCATGGCATGTCTGCCTTTGTATTATCAATCAATGACAAAAATTGCGAGTAATGGCCATGGTCGTTACAAGCGACTTTTAGTGCTAAATTTGATTGTTTAGCTAGTAATGGCTGCAATAAAAGCAAGATTGCATTTACGGCCATGGCTATGGGATTATGTGGAAGTTTCGTATTTATGCTTCCAGATCTTCCGGCTCGTCAAGGGAATCGTCAAGCGGTTCTTCGGACTCGTCCGATTCCTCGGCGCCCTTTGAGCTTCCGCCTAATACCTTTATCTTGCCGAATTTCCCTGTGGACAGTTGCGGGGTTCCCCTGAACTCGTTAACATAGCAGTTTGAGAGCTCTACCTTGTCGCCTGTCTTTACGGAGTTTATGTCTTCTCCCCACAGTGACATGTTTATGGTTCCGCTATCGTCTTTTAGAGTAATATTAGCAACCATGAGTCTTTTGCCATACTTATTTACCACTTCCCTTGGCTCTTCCTTTTGTACAATTGTAGCTGTAATGTTTACGTTTCCAGTTCCTGCTTTCAGATCACTTATTTTCATTAGAACACCTGAGTTTATGTTTATTTTTGTAAAAAGCTTATTTAATCTTTGCCCTATATGCCACTAATATGGGTTTGCGTATTTTGTAGTTATTATTACGCTTTTTCCTGAAAAGCTATAAAAAAGTGCGATATAGATTTATTATGATAAGATGGCCGAAGATGGAACTAAAACAGGTACGGAGCATATGCATCCTTCGTTTGCCGGAGTTATAATGCAGAAGAAGAGGATAAAGGATAAGCTTTCAGAGATAAAGAGCATAATAGGCGTTTATAGCGCAAAGGGAGGGGTTGGCAAGACAACCGTTTCTGTAAACCTTGCTATCACCCTTGCCAAAATGGGGCATAGCGTCGGGCTTTTGGACGCCGACATAGATTGCCCGAATGTGCCGATATTCATGGGGATAGATGAGAGGATGGACATAAGCTCGTTCCCATTAAAGCCCATAGAGAAGCATGGAATAAAGGTGGCTTCAACGGCCATGATAGTGGACGATGCCAAGAAGCCAATAATATGGAGGGGGGCGCTCATAGCAAAGATGCTTGGCGACTTTTTTGAGAATACCGCATGGGGCAAGCTCGATTATCTTATAATAGACCTTCCTCCGGGCACTTCCGACTCGCCGCTTTCCATAATGCAATTGCTCGATATGAAGGGATTCATACTTGTAACAACACCTGCTAAGATATCTGCCATAAACTCCGTGCGCTCAGGCTTGATGGCAAAGCGGCTTGGCAAGGCGGTGCTTGGGGTTGTTGAGAACATGTCAGGTGAGGCAATAGGGCCAAATGCCAAGTACGTTGCCGAAACGCTTGACACTACAGTGCTTGGCAGCGTAAGGATGAGGAAGGAGATCGCAGAGCTTGAGGACTCCGGAAAGATACCTGTTCTTGAGAATCAGGATGCTTATAAGGAATTTGAGGGCATAGCCAAACAGATAGCATAAGGGTTAAGTATTTCGTATATGCATTACGATTATGCTCAAGGAGGCAACGCTTTGGGAACGCTCCGGAGACAGGATAAGGTGCAACGCTTGCTCCAGGAGATGCTTGATAAAGGACGGCAGCCACGGCTTTTGCTATGTTAGAAAGAATATGGGTGGCAGGCTCTTCCTTGCTAATTACGGGGTTCTTGATGCAATACAATTGGACCCTATAGAGAAGAAGCCGTTCAACCATTTTATGCCTGGGGCGAAGGTGCTCGGAGTAGGCACCTCTTCATGCAATTTCGGATGCCTGTTCTGCCAGAACCACAACATATCAAAAGAGAATGATATAGAAGGCATCTATATAAGCCCGAAGGATTTGGTGCGCATGGCAATGGATCAAAAGGCTGAGGTTATAGCCTTTACCTATAACGAACCCACGATCTTTATAGAATATGCGTTGGACGTAGCCAAGATAGCGCATGAGAATGGGATTTACACTGTGTTTGTAAGCAACGGTTATATGACCAAGGAGGCAGTGCAGCTTATGAAAGGCAATATAGATGCGGTGGTTGTGGACTTTAAGGGGAATGCAGAAAGGGTTTTCACCAACAAGTATATGGCAGTGTACTCTTCAGAACCTATAAAGGAAGCCTTGCTTGCGCTTGCCAACGCCGGCATACATATAGAGATAACCGATCTTGTAATACCCAATGTAGGGGATTCGGAAAGGGCATGCGCAGAGATGTGCGAATGGATATCAAATAATTTAGGGGATAATGTTCCTTTGCACTTTACCAGATTTTATCCTGATTACAAAATGCAGAATATCGGCGCTACGCCATTAAAAACCCTGGAACGCCATTACGGCATAGCAAAGCAATACGGATTGCGCTATGTATACATAGGCAATGTGCCGGGTAACAGCAATGAGAGCACATTCTGCCCTGAATGCGGCAGTGTGGCAATAGGAAGGTACGGGTTCGACATAACAGAATGGAATGTTACAAAGAACATGAAATGCAAAAGCTGCGGAGCCAGCATACCAATAGTGGGAGATAGTTACGTGCATAAGCACAAAACAAGCATAGAGAGCATCTACTGATTTTTTACATGCTAATATGTATAGCCGAGC
>DAHXOG010000028.1 GCA_027364995.1 Candidatus Mancarchaeum sp. | reverse complement strand
ACGGCAGTGCAGCGATATATAAGCATGATGGGGACAATATATCAGTTTCCACAGGAAATGAATCGGCAAAGCTGATATTGCTTACAGGAAAAAGATTGGACGAGCCAATAGCCTGGTATGGCCCGATAGTGATGAATTATAGGCAGGAGCTGCTCAAGGCTTATGAGGAGCTGGAAAATGGCACTTTCATAAAAGAGAGCGGAGACGTCGAAGACTTATAGTCAATTAATATAACAGTGCACATTGAGACTTACTTTTTTGGACTTGCTGGTTTATTGGCTTTTTTTGTATCTGCAGTTTTTAGCTCTTCATACGCGCTTTCGAACAATAAGTTTATCCTGTTTATATTTTCCATAATCTCGTCGCGCGTTTTGTATTTAAAATTGGCGGAGAATATATTATTGGCTCCCGCCTTCGACAGTAGGTAAACCGTTATTTTTTTATCTTTTTCGTGGACATTTTTTATGATCTTATCTGCAGGCACGTCGGAATTTAAATTCACAGTCAGCGGATAAACATTGCCTGTTCTGTTATACTCGTATGTATTGGTTCCCATAAGAAGCATTTCGGACTTTATGTCCCAGTAAGCTTTGTCTACTATGCGGTTTATTTCCGAAGTCTTTTCATTTATTTCTAAAACATCATCGAATTTTAACGGTACTAGAAAGACATTGGTCATTCCGGATTTCTCCGATAGGTATATGTCAATATTCTTATCATAGTTTTTGATATATTCTATGATTTTGTCGGCAGGCACGTCTGCCATTGTTGTAATGCTTGTTGGGTACGAGTATTTTGAATCCTTTTGCTTATACTCTACGACTACTCCGCTGCCGAGCAATGCCGAATTCGGAATGCTGACGATATTATTGTCTTTTGTGAGTATTTTAAAGAATAAGGTTTTTACTTCTGTTATTTTCCCTATTGTATTCAAGCTCCATATCCATGAATTTACATTTACCATATCGCCATATTTCAAGGTCTTTGTAGATGTTACGAATATGCCTGAAAGCAGATTCGAAGCTACGGTTTGTACTGCAAGGCCAAGCACAATGCCGCCTATTGCGCTTCCTGCAAGCAAACCTGTTAAACTTACCCTGAAAACCGACAATACAAGCGCAAATATTATGATATACATTACTATTCGTATTATCAATGATAATCCGTACAGCTCCTTTCTGGTTGTGGAGAACTTGTTTTCGACATATTCCATTATCGACTTTGTAATCAAGAGGCCGATTATCAGTATTATTGCAGCCTGCGCGCCTTCTTGTATGTACAACTCGTATTTTGCATATTCGGGCAGGAATGAGCTTATAGAAAGGTCTATTATCGTGCTTATAATCAATGTAAGTATTACACCTACTACAATTTCAATTGCTATTTTTAATAGCTCATCCGTTTTTTGTGATCTTGTATTTTGCAAAATAATTACCTTACACTTATAATTGGAGTGTAATTAACCCATATTACTTTTTACATGATAGTTTTTAAGCATTAATATTATTTTGTTTGGGTGCTTGCGATTTACTTCTTTGAAAATGTAAGCCCTATCGATTCGGCGGCTATCTTCGATGGATTTATAACAGCGTTGAAGCCAAGGCCTTCCAAACGGTTTTCAAGGACATCGTCGTCCGCGACTATTGTAGTTGTTTTAGTGCCTATCATGTCCTTAACTACCAATGCGATAAAAAGTGTCCTTGCTTTGTCTTTTACGTCTATAACTACCTTTTCCGCTTTATTCAAGCCATACGTGAGTATATCATGTTCCGATGTCTCATCGATAATGAAAGCATGGTATCCATCAGCACGCAACTTGTCAACTATGGATTTGTCGCTTATTAATATTATAAAACGCCTTTTCTCTTTTTTCAGGTTTATCGCAAGCTTCTCATTTGTGGGCCCGTACCCTATTAGTATTATATGCCTATTCAAAAGCTTTTTCTCGACTCCTGATATTCTGCCCGTCAATGCATTTATGCTATCATTCATAAAACCACCTGCTAAAACCGTTATAGTGCTAAAAAATACACCCAATCCGACGACTATTAATATTATGTCGAAGATGCGTGCTATAGATGTAACCGGATATATGTCACCATACCCTACTGTAGACAGTGTAGTTATGGTAAAATACAGTGCAGTTAACAAAGAATGTATTGGGATATTGAAATTCCCATGTCTGCCAAGTATATAAGTGCCGAACGTTCCGAAAGATACTACTAAAGCTATTAGGACCGCATCCGTAATTATTTTAATGCTCAACCTCATGGAGAATCACAAACCTGCAATAATACCTATTTGATGTGCAAATATAAAAAAAGAGCATACAGTTCCCATATTTTATATTGCGGATAAGAGAAAATGGATTTGCCAGTTCTTCAAATTCGGATTGGCTTACGGCTCCCTTCCGAAAGTCAATAATACAATACCGGCAAGCACTGCCATAAAGGCCGCAAAGCTGTATGCATAGAGCGGACCTTCGAAATAAAGGAATCCTAATATTATATTTGCCATGAAAAGCCCTGCGCTTCTGGAGGCTGTGAGCGAACCCATTCCGCTGGCGGATGAATGCCTGTTTTTAATTATGGATATTATAGTAGGCTCTAATGTCTCTATAGTCCCTGCTGCTATTCCCAAAAGGAAGATGCCGAAATAGGATACTATTATGCCTAGCCCAAAGGCATATGAAAGCCCGAGTATAAGCGATCCGATTCCAGCCATTATATATCCGAAAATGGAAAGGTTGCGGACTGCTTTTTTAAATACAATGCCGGCTATATAGCCGAATATGGCTGAAACTATTAGGAATACCAGATATGACAGCACGCCGTATATGTCCTTCGATTCCTGCGCTATTGTAAGCACCGGGAAGCTCATGCTGTAGAAACTGAGCCCGTATATTCCAGTAGCGACAATCACGCTGCGATAGGTCTGTACTTTTGACTTAATGGCTTTTGTTGCAATTCTGCCTTTTCTTTTTATTTCGTGCACAACATTGCGCCTTGGAAGCCCTTTATAGCTTACAAGGAAAAGGCAGAGGGATGATATCAGTATAGGTATGGCTGTGGCCAGGAATATGATATTGAAGGCCACGCCGAAATAGATGCCCAACGATAGGTATATTACCGCAACTACTCCTCCGCTGACATCCAATGCGTTAAGGAATCCGTAAACCCTGCTTTTGTCGAGCTTTGTGGATATGTCGCCAATCATTGCCCTTCTCGCAGGCGTCCTGAAGTTCCTGGCCCACCACCCTGCAGAAAATAAGGCTGCAGCTTCAGATGCTATCGAAGCGAATCCTGTGAATGATAAGATAGGTATGAATATATTTCCCAGTATCGCTATCTTTTTCTTGCCGTACTTATCGGCGAGCTTGCCTCCGAAATAAGCGAAAAGCGAGCCTATTCCGTAGGCAAATGCCATGGCTATTCCCAGATAGTATACCGGTGCCTTGAGGTAAAGCACAAGGAATATTGGAAACCCTGCTATCAACGCCTGATATCCCGCATCGGCAAAAAAAGCCGAGAGCGAGATAAGCAATACGTCCCTAGTTAGCCATTTCTTCGTGACATCCTCCCACGAATGAATTCGTGGGCTTCCAAGGCGGCTATGATTGGTCGTCATGATGCCACCTGTATAGTTCCTCTTTCATCGGCGATTGCCTTCCTTGCGAAAGGTCTTACATGGTCTTCAGAGGCATCACTTCCCGATTGTCCCTCGGTAGCTTTGACAGCTTTGCTGTTAAAATTTGGATTTATGGGGCCCAAAGCTCTTTCAAGTATGTTTTGTGCGGCGTTTATATCCCTGTTCTCTGTATGGCTGCATTTCTCGCAAACAAATGTCCTTTGCGATAGAGATATTTTCTGCACGTTTTTGCATTCATTGCATGTCATTGATGTGTACTTGGGATTCACCGCAACTGCCACGCAACCAGCACTCTCAGCCTTGTATTGCAGCAATTGGGTGAAGTTTCCCCAAGAAGATTCACTAATTGGCCTTGCAAGATTATGGTTCTTTACCATATTCTGTATGCTTAAATCCTCGCATGCAATGAATGAGTATGAATTTACAAGATTATGGGATATTTGGTGCAATCTGTCTTCCCTTATTCTTGTGATATGTTCTGTATATTTTGCAAACTTTTTTACCGACTTTTTCCTATTGATTGAACCCTTATTTTTTCTTGAAATATCCTGCTGCAGATTCTTGATGTGCCGTCTCTGCCTTTTTGTTATCTTTACATTTTGGATTATGGTTTCATCTGAAAGGGCAGCGAATTGGGCTAATCCTAAATCAATTCCAACGATAGGTTTCCCGTTTGTGGATGGGATTATGTCCTTTTTTTCAACTGCGATTGTAATATACCATTCTCCAGATTTAGTCTTCTTTATTGTGAGTGTCTTGGTTTTGCCTTCAATTTCTCTGTGGTTAACATAGTTTATCCTTCCAATCTTTGAGAGCTCAACTCTTTTTCGCTCTGCCTTGAATCCCAGTTGTGGATATGTTAAGGAAGATACAAACTTTCTATATCTTGGGAAGCCTACCTTTGCTTTTGCACCGGCCTTCTTCTCCTTGCATCTACTGAAATATGATTTATATGCGTCCGAAATCCTTTTTGAGACATTTTGGAGTACCTGAGAATAGAGTTCCTGGAACTCTGGCCTTTCCTTCTTTAAACTAGTAAGCCATATGTTCATTCTGTATTCCGTGAGTGTTTTCTTTGTTTCCTTGTAATATTCCTTAGATTTATTAAGAAGAAGATTGTAGAGTTCTTTAGATAGGAACATCTGTCTGTTTAGTATTGATTGCATGTCCTCTGAGGGATACGCCCTGAATTTGTATGCACTTTTCATGGCGGTCATGGTTATTACATTATTAAAGCTTATATACTTTGCAGTGGCTTATATCCCCCGACTGAAGGTCGTGGGTTTTACTCCACATCCCTATAAGCTATTTATTAGTTTTTACTGCATGCGCTTTTTGTCCCGAAGCGTGCAAGGCTGCATCCATCATTGTCTTATAGTCAGGCTCTCTCCCCGTGAAAAGCTTAAACGCAACAGCTTGGTTGTAGACCAATAAGTCAAGGCCGGTTATTGTTACGCATCCCTTCTTCCTTGCATCTGTCAAAAGCCTGTTGTCCAAAGGCGCGTAATTTGCATCGAAGACTATCATACTTTTATTTAATAATTCTGAAGGTACTGGTGTTTTCACCTTATTCTCGAGCGTTATGTTTGTGGCGTTTATTACGTACTTCGACTCTTTTATTGCAGGAAAAGAGTCTTTGCTGGAAAGTCTGTATGTCTTAATTTTCATGCCATGAAAGTCCTTCGCCAGGGATTTGCCAAGCTTTTCGGCATTTGCGATGCTCCTGTTTATTATATTGAAGTTCCTTATGCCTTCATGAGCCAAGCCGAATGCTATTGCCCTTGCAGCTCCTCCGGCACCGAATATTGTGTATACTGCCTTTTTGTCAATTCCATGCTTTTTTAAGGACATGACAGATCCGGGCTCGTCAGTGTTATACCCGTAAAGCTTTCCGTTCTTAGGCACTATCGCATTTACAGCGCCAAGCTCCTTTGCCTTCTTGTCTATGACATCCACGTATTTCATTGCATTCTGCTTATGCGGGCTTGTTAGCGTCATGGCCCTTATTTTATAGGCCTGCATTCCTAGTATGGCGTTTTCAAGATTGCCTTCGCTTACGTCGAATGCCATGAATACGGAATCCATATGCAGCTTTTCATACATTGCGTTGTGTATTACAGGGGATAATGAATGGTGCGCAGGCATGCCTATTATGCAATACAGTGATGTCTTTCCAGTAATTTTATTCATTTAAATCACTACGGCTATTTTTATTTTATTTATATTTATTAAATAGCAAAATATAAGTATTGAAATAGATAATCCCCTATGTAAATCAACTGATTTATATGACAGAAACTAAAAGCAAAAAGAAGCATGAGGGTGCAAAACAGGATAATAAAGCAATAAGCCTGTTGCGCAAGGCATATCCAATTGAGGAAAAGGCCGAAGCTACGGAGATAGCCAATGCGATATACGAATTATATAAGAATAATGATAAGGAGTTTGCCAAGGAGATATTAAAGTATGTAACGAGGATAGACTGGCTGAATAAGAAGCACGATTTTATATATAGGGCAGAAAAGGCGATGAAGGCCTTCAAAGATTCTGAATTCACTGAACTAATTGAGGCAACCAAAAGGGAGCTAAGGGGAAATATACCTATAGATAATGGAAGCATATCGATAGCTTATGCAAACAAATCAAGGACGGCTGTTAATGTATCGGTAAGCTTATGGGGCGCAACAATGGTTGAAAGGCTTCAGGAAAAGCAAACATACAGGGTAAGCTCACACACAAACAGCGCTAATGGTTCATACACTGTAAGGATTGGAAAAAACCCGAATTGCACGTGCCCTGATTTCGTCTACAGGAAGAACAAGGTTGGCGGCAAATGCAAGCATATATACGAAGCCGAAGCCGTTGAAATGGCTTTGAATATGGCAGTAAGCCAATAATAATAACAATAATAATAGTCGCAAATCTTAATTGGATTGTTGGAATATTCGTATGTATATTTTAGGCATATAAAAACCCGTATACATAATTACTCATACATGCATATGGTATAAACTAAAAAGACCAACATTTAAATATGCTTTAAAAAAAGTAGATACTATGGCCGAAACACATACAGACGCCAAAAGCCCTGAAAAGGCTAAGGCAGCTGGCAATAGCAGGAATGCAAGAATGAATTATTACTACGCTATAATAGGAGTAGTCGTTGTGGTGATGGTAGTAGTTGCAGCGTACTTCGTTTTGGGAGTCAGCAACGCGCAAGCCGTAGCTTCCGGAGAAAACGTAAGTGTTTTTTATAGCGGATCATTTACAAACGGAACTGTATTCAGCCAGAATTTTAACTCTACGCCGTTGAATTTTACAGCAGGCTCAAGCCAGGTAATACCAGGGTTCAGCAATGCAGTAATAGGCATGAAGGTTGGCCAGACCAAAACGGTGACAGTGCCTCCGAGCGAAGGCTATGGCGAGGTTAATGCAAGCCATATTATAGACGTCCCAATAACAGAATTCGGGAATAAGACTGTAACGGCAAACGAGGTAGTTACATCAAGCAGCGGTTTACAGGGTATAGTTGAATCGGTAAATTCTACAACTGCAGTAGTAAACTTCAATTCTCCGTTAGCTGGAAAGACGCTCATTTTCAAGATAAAGCTGCTTGCAGTGCATAAGTAAGCCTTATCTTTATGCATCTTTTCCTTTTTATTCTTACTTTGACTTGCTGCAATGCTGTTGTTTTAAGATTTATAAAAGCTGGATATTCAGCACAGTATTTTAATGCAGTAGTCGCGTTATTAAATTTTGCATTTCAAAATAGCCTAATCCTTGATTAACGTTTATATGAAAGATGGTAGATTATGAGCTCTGGAATAAGTCATGCGATAATAATATGCGGAGGGGAAGGGACAAGGCTAAGGCCTCTAACGTATAAGATACCTAAACCGCTAGTTCCGGTCAACGGTACAGCTGTAATCGATGAGATAGTAAGCGAACTCGTTCGGAACGGCATAAATAATATTACTTTAGCCGTAGGCTATAAATCAGAAATGTTCATGGAGCATTTCGGCTCTGGCTCGTCATTTGGAGTATCTGTGGATTATAGCATTGAGACTGAACCGCTTGGGACAGGAGGAGCCATAAAGAAGGCGCTTTCAGAGAATGTTAAGCCATCAAATGATGAT
>DAHXOG010000027.1 GCA_027364995.1 Candidatus Mancarchaeum sp. | reverse complement strand
TCATGACACAGAGTCAGATTTTAGGTGGAGTACTACTGTAACCCTAAGTAAATCACAGGAGAGGATACTGAACGTAGTGTATAAAAAGCATTAAAAACATAGGTAATTAAGCATTCTACAAATTTTCAATATCGCATGATTGAATTGCGTTTTTATGGTTGCTTTGTTAATATTCGCCCCTGCCGGGATTTGGACCCGGATCACAGGCTCCGCAAGCCCGTGTTCTATCCAAGTTATACTACAGGGGCATTTTATTGATTCTTATTTTACGCTTTAACTTATATATTTTAGGGTATTTTGCTCTTCCGCATATCTTTAAGGGATCGCAATGAGAATAAAACAGAATAGGAATAAGGAGAATAAAGCAAAAGTTTTATAAGTATAAGAATTTGATATAAACATACCTATTGTTTGGGTCCATTATATGTTCCACACTTATCTTACGATATTGATACCGGCTTTAGTTTCTGCTATAATAACCATAATAGCAACCCGGTTTTTAATGGAGTATATGCACTTTTCAGGAATAACGCTTGTCGATCACAATAAGAAGGGCAAGCCGGTGATACCAACTGGCGTTGGTTTTGGAATCGCTTTCGGATTTAGCGTTGGCCTGCTTACTTATATATTCGGGAGCAGCTTCGGGCTTTACTCCCCTGTAGCTCCGGTCCAGGAGCTTTTCGGAATCATCACAGGAGTTTTGCTTATCACTATAGTTGGATTCATAGACGATATAAACATAAGGATAAGCAAGGCCAAGGATAGCAGCTCCAAGGTAGGCTCATGGACTGGATTAAAGCAATGGCAGAAGCCAATTTTGACATTCATGGGAGCCATACCTTTGATGGCCATAAACGCAGGGGTTTCATTAGTACGCATACCTTTGATAGGGAATATAGCGCTTTCCATATATTATCCTTTGGTAGTCGTGCCTTTGGCAATAATGTTCGGGGCAAACGCATTCAATCTCTTAGGAGGGTTTGACGGCATTGCAACAGGAACAGGCACGATAGCGACTTTTGCACTGCTGCTCTACAGCTTAATTTATGGTACTTATACAGGAGTGCTAATATCTTCGATACTCTTGGCATCAATGATAGTTTTCACGGCATTCAATATCTACCCTGCCAAAATGGTTCCCGGAGACAGCTTTACCTACTTCTTTGGAGCCGCGATAATAGCAGATATGATAATAGGGAACATGGAGTCGTTTGGAATAATAATATTCATGCCATGGATCATAGAGTTTATATTACATTTGAGGAAGAAATTCCATTCAAGCGATTTGGGCACCTTAAGAAGCGACGGAAGCTTCAAGCCGCCATATGGCAAGAGGATATACAGCTGGACACATGTATTCATGAATTTGAGGCATATGAAGGAATGGGAGATAAGTGCTTCCATGTGGATTGTGGAGATACTTTTCATGCTGCTCGCTTTCGGCATGAAATCGCTTGCATTACTCTGAACGCGGATTAATTATTAATAGTTAAATTGCAAAAGCGATATGGAGATGTGATGAGTGAGATACAGTCCGAGAAAATAGAGAAGCTTGATATGAAAAGCACCTATTCTGCGCTCGGCTCAAGCCCAAAAGGATTGTCGTCTAAGGAAGCCGCAAAGAGGATTGATTTGTATGGGTATAACGAGATAACCGAGAAAAAGCCGAATTATGCCCTTATCTTTCTGAAGAAGTTCGCCGGCCCCGTGCAGCTCATACTTATAATAGTGATAGTATTATCGTATTTGCTAAGCGACATAAAGGACGTTTACATAATAACTGCGCTTTTGGTCTTTAATGCAATAATAGGCTTTGTAGAGGAATATAGGGCTGATGAATCCGTAGACGCATTAAAGGAAAGGCTTTCGAGCTCGGCAAGGGTCGTAAGGGATGGAAAATGGGAGGTCATCAAGGCGAGGGAGCTTGTGCCTGGAGACGTTATAAAAATCAAGCTCGGCGACATAATACCTGCGGACTGCAAGATCATAGAATCGGAACAACTGCAAGTGGATGAATCCATAATAACTGGGGAATCATTGCCTCAAGAAAAGGGAATTGGAGATTTGGCGCGCCAAGGCGCAACGGCCAAGCGAGGAGAGGCGTTATGCATAGTAATAGGCACAGGCTATAATACCGTATACGGCAAAACTGCCAAGCTGGTGCAGAATGCCAAAGTGAAATCGCATCTTCAGAAAGCAGTAATGGGAATAGTGAAATATCTTCTTTTGGGAGACGGGATAATACTTGCAATAATGCTTGTCTTCGGATTATTCGTATTGCATCAGAAGCTACTCATAATAATAAACTTCTTGCTTGTGCTGCTCATAGCTTCCGTGCCTGTGGCGCTTTCCGCAGCCTTTACCGTATCTATGGCTTTAGGCACCGAGAAGCTTGCCAAAAAGGGCGTGCTTGTAACAAAGCTCGAGGCAATAGAGGATACCTCGAACATGAAGGTACTGTGCATGGATAAAACCGGCACGATAACGAAAAACGAGATCACTGTTAGGGCAATAAAGGAGTTTGGAAGCTCTGAAGACGAGATAGCGGAATATGCAGTAGAAGCATCTAGGGAAGAGGACAACGACCCGATAGACAACGCAGTGATAGAATATGCAAATATAAAGGGGATAAAAAGCAACAAGCAGGAGAAGTTTTATCCGTTTGATCCTTCAACAAAAAGAACCTCCGCCATTGTATCCTCGGGAAAGAAGCGTTACTACATAACCAAGGGGGCAGTGCATACTATAATGGGGCTAAAAATCGACGGCAGGCTTGACAAGAAGCTTGTGTCTAAGACCGTGGACCAATTTGCTCTTAAAGGGTTTAGGACTATAGCCGTTGCAAGGAGCGAGGATAACAAAAAATGGCGGCTGTGCGGACTTATCGCCTTATACGACCCTCCAAGAAGCGATGCCAAGGAATTAGTCGATGAACTGCATGAGCTTGGAGTAAGGACAAAGATGCTAACCGGAGACAATATCAAAGTCGCAACGCAGATCGCAGGAGAGGTAGGCATGGGAAATGGCATATATGATATAACAAAGGAGCGCAACAATGAAAAGGCCCTGGAAAAGCTCATAGTCAAAGCGGATGGCTTCGCAGATGTTTATCCAGAGGATAAATACATAATCGTAAAGGCATTGCAGAAGGACGGCTATATAGTAGGAATGACCGGCGACGGGGTAAACGATGCGCCCGCATTGAAGCAGGCGGAGGTAGGGATAGCAGTTGCCAGTGCCACTGACGTGGCAAAAAGCTCTGCAGCATTAGTGCTCACAAAAAACGGCATTGAGGTATTCGTCGACGCGGTAAAGGAGAGCAGGAGGATATTCCAAAGGATGATAACTTATTCTACGGTTAAGATACTCAAGACATTCCAGATAATAGGATTTATAGCCATAATGTATCTCGCATTCAGGTTCATAACCATTGTACCATTCATGCTGATAATACTGATATTTACCAACGACATAATAAACATAACCATATCTACGGACAATGCCGAATATTCCAAAAAACCAGACGTGTGGAACGTGCGCCACCTAATGGCATCCTCGGCGATAATAGGAATATTCCTTGTCCTTGAAACGCTGCTGCTCGTGCCGATATTCAGGGGAGGCTTATTCAATCTGGCCATACCTACTTTCCAGACAGCGACATTCGTAATGTTCAATATAACTAATGAGTTCAGCGTTTTGAACATGAGGGCCAAAAGCTTCTTCTGGAGATCCAGGCCCAGCAAGACTCTTGCGCTTGCCATAAGCTTTGGAATAGGCGTTGGACTTGTGCTTTCGTACTTTGGAATATTAGTGCCTAAGCTTACTGGCTACGAACTGCTTGTAATAATAGGATTGGGAATAGCCGCGCTGTTCATAAACGATTTCGTTAAGGTGGCAATATTCAAGAGATTCGGAATGGAATGATTGCAGCATTATCCTTTACGCAGGGTATATGCATGGTTTTCATAATCCGTTAGAATCAGCGTATGAAGCTAAGCAGGTTTCCGGTTATGGACTGGTATGCTTCGCATGCTGTCCACTGCTTGGGCTCCTTGCCCTGCTTTATCTCCTTCCTGGTCTCCTTGGCCATGTCGCTTGACCATATATCCGACAGCTTATAATCGTGCTCCCTTATGTTGCCTATCTTCTTGTCCCACATTATTGATGGGTAAACAAAGCCGTGGCTGTCCATGAAAAGCGAAGCCTCTAAACTCCTGCTCGTCATCGGCATTTCGCCGGTTTTTGTATAGTACAACAATTTCTTAAGGAATACGCTTTCTATTTGAGGTATTACCCCTGGCTCAAAGCTCCTTCCCTTTATGTATTCGGCTATCTCCTTAGATATTATCTCTGGCGCACCCTTCACCTCTATATCAGAGTTGCCATAATAGTTTGAAGACACTTGCCCAAGGTTAAGGTGAAAATCGTTATACCTAATTTCAGGTATATCCTTTTTCACTTCTTCTATTGTCTTTATCAGCTGGCCCTGGTTGAACGTGCTCATTGTATACCCAAAAACAAAATAGAGGTTTTTGTGCCTTTTTCTCAATTCCATTAGGTCCTTGAACATGCTTATTGCCTTGTCGTAATTGCCCGGGATTCCGCGTATCTTGTCATGCAGTTCCCTGTATCCGTCAAGGCTCACGGTTATAGATACCTTTGGTATTCCAAGCTCCAGTATCTTTTCAAGCTTGTCAAGCACCATCTGCCTGCCGCAGAGGGAATTAGTCGGCATTGTCAATACGTATAAGTCCTTTGAGTTTTCTGCAAATGCTTTGGCTATTTCAACTATGTCGTTCCTTAGGAATGGCTCCCCTCCAGTCAATTCCAGCCATTTGAAATAGTTGTTTTCCTTTGCGAACGCCCTTATCTCGTCCAGGCTTAGCTCGCCCTTTGGCTTGAGCTGCCATATGTTGCACGTCATGCATCTCGACTGGCACCAATATGTTATGGCGAAGTTGAGCTTGTATGGCCTGCTTAGCTCAGTTACATTGCTTTTAAGCGCTGTGGCAGCCAGTGCGGTGAATTTTTTAACGCTCAATATATGCACCAATACGTGTTATATTAACGGTTTTTATATATTTAAACATATTTAATACGCTTGCGGGATTTTGGGTAGCTATCGTTTCGCCTTGCTCGTCCTTGCATCGTGGAAAAGGTACTGCTGCGCATAGCCTGCGTATTTCCCCCAGTAATCCTTTGCAAATTCGTGTATATCGAAAAGCCTTGTCTTCTTCCCGTCGAAATACAGCTTCTCCATGGTCCTTTTTATCCAGACGTCAGTGGGAAACGCGTTAAGGTTTCCGTATCCCATTAATGCTATGCAGTCGGCGACCTTCTCCCCTACGCCGTCTATCTCCATGAGCCTTGACTTGAGCTTTTCATAATTGTTAGGGCTTAGCTTGTATAGGTCCATGTTATTGGTGCAGAACTCTGCTGCACTAGTTATGTATTTGGACCTGAATCCGGTTCCCAGACGCCTTAGCTCCGCATCAGTTGCTTGCATTATCTGCCTGCTTGTCGGGAATGTATTTATTACGCTCCCGTCGCTGCATTCAAGCGCGCTGCCGAATCTATCCACTATGTTTTTTACTATAAGCCTTATCCTTTTTACATTGTTGAATTGTGATATTATGAAGCACAGCGTAGTCTCCCACGGATCGTTTATTGTGAGCCTCATTCCGCGATAGCGGCTTATCGCCTTGGAAATGTTTTCGTCCTTATCTATGCTTTTATAGATTTTTTGCATGTTGTCCTTAAGCCTGAAGCGCGTCTTTAGTTCCGAGTAAAGAGCTTCGCCATCGCTTCCATAAGCTGACATTGTGGCGGTATTGCCGTCCTCTTTTAAGTCTACCAGCATTGCCAGCTTCCCCGATGCCGAGGCGTATTTTATAGTGTTCTTATCCTTATTGTAATCGGCGTAAAAAGTGAGCGGCTGCGCGCTCTCGAAAGTATGGAGCATGCTGAAATCTTTTATTTTTATGGTTATGCAATTTGAGGAGCTATCGAAACCCTTTTCCAAGATACCACTTTTATTTTATATCCTCAAGCTTTATGCGCTTCTGGGTTGCGTCGTAAGAATCCCTTATTGTAACTGTGCCGTCCTCAAGGGTTTGAAAGTCTATAGTTATTGCAAACCTTATGCCGGTCTCATCGGCTTTCGCGTACCTCTTGCCTATGCTGCCAGTATACGAGTATAGTACTGTTTTGTGCTCGGAGAGCAGTTTGTTCCTTAGCTCTATGCCCTTATTTCTAAGGCTTTCGTCCTTCTGGAGAGGGAATATAGCATAGTCATATGGCGCTGCAAGCTCGTTCAGCTTTAGCACATGCCAGCCCCTCTTTTCGTCCATGAAAAGGCTTTCTCCCAGAAGCACCCAGAAAAGCCTGTCCAGGCCGAAACTCACCTCCACAACATGAGGGACAAGCTTCTTGTCGTTATTTATTATGCTCATGTCTTGGCCCGAATGCGTTTGGTGGTTCTCAAGGTCGAAATTTGTCCTATAGGCTGTTCCTGATATCTCCTCGAACGAGCCGAAGAAATTGACCTCCATGTCGAAATTCGCCTTTGAATAATGGGGCAGCTCGTTTTTAAGCACCTGCCTGAACCTTATGTGCTCCTTGTCAAAGCCAAGTTCCTGCATGAAATGCAGTTCCCTGATTATGCAAAAGCCGAAGAGCTTATTTGGCACATATCCCTTTGATATGCATTCGGACACGCTCATGCTTATGTGTTCTTTCTCTGAGGCATCATTCTGCATATCAGCAGTAAGTATGTTTATCGTTTCGGAGAACATTTCATCGCTTATCTCCTCGCCGTTTATTTCCAATGCCTTTGCCTCGGTGTCGAAGAAATACTCAAGCTCCATCTGCGAAAACTCCCTCATGCGTATAAGCATGCGCCTCGGGGATATCTCGTTCCTGAACGCCTTGCCCACCTGCCCTATGGCGAGCGGCAGCTTATATCCTCCGTCCCTGAATATCTGCTTGAAGTCCATGAATATGCCCTGCGCAGTCTCCGGCCTCATATAGCCTTTGACGCCGCCGTAAGGGCCTATTGTTGTACCTAGCATTAGGTTGAATGGCTCTGAATTCGATAAGGCTCCTCCGCATTTCTGGCATTTTATGGCGTTTTTCGCTATCTCCTCGTCAAGCTCCTTTATCTGCATATGCTTTGCTGCCTCCGCCATTTTGGGATTCTTTGACTTCTCGTAGAATTCTTCCAAAAGCTTGTCGGACCTGTAAGCGGTTTTGCATGTTTTGCACGTAGTTATGGGATCGGTGAAATTGGCCAGATGCCCGCTTGCCTCGAATACCTTTTCGGGAGCCACTATTGTGGTGCTTATTTCTATGTTGCCGAGCCTTTCTATGAAGCTGCTGCGCCAATAGCGCTCTAGCCTGTTCCTTATGGCCGTGCCTATTGGGCCGTAATCGTAAAATCCTGCAAGCTCTCCGTAGATTTTGAAGGCAGGTATTATTACGCCTCGCCTTGAGGCTAGATTCTCCAAATCTGTTATTGAGGCTTTATCCATTTATGGCACCATGTGTTGTTTTCTGTAGTTTTGTTGTATAATTATTTAAATCGGCATAGGTATAAAAGCGAACTTCCCTAACGCTTTAAGAGTAATCTTGTGCTATGGGATTATGGTCGACCCCATTAAGGATCAATTCTATTGCTGTTTCGGGATTGATTAGGCATAACACTAACATTTATAACTTACATGCGGAATATCTAATAAGTTTTAATATGCAAGTTATGCATTGGCACTTAGCGTTATTGCTTTAATATTCTGTGCATAAGGTTTAGAACCTAGGTTTAGGCGGTATACTTGGAAGATA
>DAHXOG010000026.1 GCA_027364995.1 Candidatus Mancarchaeum sp. | reverse complement strand
CATTTTTTATTTATTTTATTGATTAGTCGCAGAATGCTTAAATAGATTATTATTTTTTTGATGCCTATCGTTATGTTTTTATTTTGATTGAAGAAGAACTTTACAAATAAATTATTAAGGTAAAACAAGCCATTGCTCTGGCGTTGCGTCACTTCTTTAGCATGCCTTGTGCTATGCGCTTTGAGCCCCCTCCTTTAAATTCCTTGAAATGCGTAGCATTAATATTTTCATTTAAGAATTTTAGGGCGTCAGTGCCGGAGTCCTTACCAGATATGCACACTACGTTGCCTGTGCTGTTATATAACAATGCCACCTTATCCGGAGCGCTTTCGACAATGTTGGTGGCTATATCCCTTAGCATGCTTATGCCATAATCCATCTTCCTTATTACCTTTTGCTCTTTAAGCTCCGATAGCTCTTTTGCAAGGCTTGAGGCGGTTTGCGCGTTTGACGCTTCGAACTCCTTTTTATAGTCCTTGAACTTATCCGAGACTTGCTGAACCGTATCCACAAGTTTTTCAGGATCAGTGCCGAGTATGGCGGATGCCTTGCGTATCCTTTCATCCAACGTGTTTGTGTATAAGTATAATGCATGCCCAGCGACATACTCCAATCTATCAATGCCGTCGTGTATCCTTTGGGATCCTATTACCTTTATCGTTCCTATTATGGATTCCCTGCCCATTGCGTGTATTCCTCCGCATGCTTCGGCATCTATGAGGTTGCCCTTCATGTCGTATATTTCTACTATCCGTGGCATGCTTACAGGTATGCCATGCCCTTGGTATATTGAGAACCCGAATTTCGATTCCGCATCCTTCCTTGGCATTTCATGCATTATCACCTTTATGCCGTTTTGCAGGTATGAGTTTGCGGTTTTCTCTATTGCGTTTATCTGGCCATCGCTTAACCTTTCGTAATGCGCTACGTCTATGTGCGCTTTTGAGATTCCCTTATGCGCGCCCTCCTGCCATGCGTGCTTGCCAAGCACCTGCCTTGCGGCCGCGCTCATCAGATGCGTTGCCGTATGGTGCGCAATTAGCTGGTTGCGCCTGTCCTCATTTACCGAGCAATGCACAATGCTGCCTACCTTGAATTTCGATGGCTTTTCAAGCATGTGTAGTATTACGTTATTGATGGATTGTACATCTATAACCTTTATTCCGTCGATAGTGCCGTGGTCCGCCTCCTGCCCGCCGCTTTCCGCGTAGAACGGGGTCTTGTCCAATACCACTATATTCGATTCGCTTAACAATACCTTTGAATCGGATTCCGTCTTGAAATCGTAGAAAAGCTTTACCGTTTCCTTTATGCCGGATGTGTCGATCCCAGCTTTGCCTTTCTTCTCCTTTTTGGCAAAGTCCCCTTTTATTATGCTTGAGTATGAGTTATCTGGAATCCTTAGCTTTGCCCCTTTTGACTCAGCCACGCTGCTTATCAATTCAGGGGTTATTCCGTTGCTTTCGTATAATACCCTCATCTTTTCTGGAGTTATGTCCTCGTGCTTAGCTATTATGGTGTCTATAGTCCTTATTGCAGAATTCAATGTCTGCTCGTAGCGCTTCCTTTCTATTTCTATTATGTCGAGCATCTCGCTTATACCTGAGCCAAGCTCTGGGTACATGTGCGCCATCGATTCGGAGATTATCTTAAGCAATTCGCCCATGTCCATCTTTATCTTATATTTTGATTGGAAATCGAATATGCGCCTCAGTATTATCCTTAGGTTATAGCCTCCGCCGACGTTGCTTGGCAGCGCCCCGTCCGTTATTGCGAAAAGCAGTGTCCTTGCATGGTCCGCTATGGCGTATGATGCCTGCATTGGCCTTATCACGTTATTGTAATCCGCTATGCTTATGCCTGCAGACTCCGCCGCCCTTAATTCTATGTCGTATTGCGACTTTGTTTCGCTCAAGTCGGTCCTGCCCAGCTGGCTTGCGAGCTTTGCGTAAAGCTTTGTATCAGGCTTTATGCCTGATTCCTGGTGTATGTATTTCAATGCTTCGCTGAACACCGCGTCGTAGGCCGTTTGCGTGCCGCTGTTGAACCATACAAGCCTTTCGAGGCCCCATCCTACATCTACCACCTTGCCCTTGAGCTCCTTCCTTACGCCGTTTGAATATTCGAATTGCGTGAATACGTTGTTGACCAGCTCGAGCCCTCCCGAGAAAGCCTCCAGGCTCGGACCGAATTCCGAAAAGTCGCCCATGGCCCATACGTCCTCTATATACGTGATGCTTTCCTTTTTAGCGCCCACTATCTTCGTCAATGCGTTGTAATTGAGCTCTATGGTCCTGTCCCTCCAGTACCCATTATTCGGATAATCGAAAGCGGTCTGCCCCGCCATTATGAATGATGTGAAATGCCTCCCTGTTACTCCCACGTTTGGTATGTCGTTGAACCTTAGGCACATCTGCGGCACCAGCAATGGGTTTGCGCTGTACTCGAAGCCCATATTGCCTTTTTCTATCCTTTGGAAATCCTGTATGCTTGCTATGGTGAAGTATAAGTCCGGGCGCCACCTGCTCACAACAGGATACCTGTCTATTATCGAATGCCCTTCCTTCTCGAAAAATTTGGAAAAGCTTGACCAGAAACGTTCCAGGCCGACGTGCTCCGGCTTGTCCCTTATGAAACTGTAGCCCTCATGGTCTGAATCGCCGCAGTACTCCCTGGACTCGTCGGCTGTCCAGAAAAATTTGCCGCATGCGCTGCACTGCTTTCGCGTAAACCCTTCGCTCTCGAAAAGGCTTGTGTTATAGTACATGTCGGGCTTTTTGGAGAACTCCTCCCTAAGCGATTCTTTGGTTAGCATATTACCACTTACAGGGTCCTTTGCGGGAACCATACCTTGCACTCCTTGCCGAAGAACGCGCAGTAGTCGCATTTCCACTTCTCTTCGAATGGAACCGGCAGCGCCTCCCTCTCGCCTTTCCAGTATTTAAGGGCAAAGTTTATCGTATCATTGACCTCTTCGTCTCCGACCTTGAATTCATACTTGTTTATAAGGTCATGGGTGTACTGGTTTATGTACCTTATCATTAATGTATCGCTTAGCTTACCTATGCTCCTGTACGACTTAAAGAACTTATCCGTTATTTCGCTTAGCCCCTGCATGGATTTCGGCACTTCCAATGCATCGAGCTGCCTTTCGAATTCCTTTGTTACCGCCAATCTGCTTATTCCGTATTCCTTTGAGAATATGTCCTCGTTATAAACCCCCGATATTATTTCGGAAAGCAGCTTTTTGTACAGTATTACCTGCGCCTTGTGCGACTTTTTCTGCGCTTCCGAAGGCATGTTATTGCTCATCCTTGTTTTGTCCTCTATTATAATTACGCTCTCGTTTGACGTTTTAAGCTCGTCGATTTTTCCGACTATCCGGTATTTTGAGAGATTGCCGTAAACCAGCAGCTCCCTAGATTTCTTGTTCTCCTTCAGTGTTTCCAATGCCATGTATGTTGTGTATAGGCTTTTGTACATGAAATCCGCATAGCTCTTTGTCTGGAGCACTATGGGGATATTGGTCTCATGCTCAAGCTCCTCATGGATCTCGCTTCCTTTCTGCATCTCCTTTCTTATTTTCGGGCCTTCGAGGTAGTTAAGCTCCATCTGCTTCTCGCACCAGTACTGTGCGGCTATGTCTGTCGCACGTATGCTTTTCTTGTTGAGTCTTTGCAATGCATCCAATAAATCAGCCCGCCTACCTTTCGTCACAGCCTAAGCTCAGCGATTACCTCATTCATCACTTTATGGGTTTTTGTATTAAAGCTTATAAATAGGTTTTGCATTGATGGGCATCAGCTTGCCCATTATGCCCACCGCATTGGAATAATCTTTTGCGCCTTATGCTTAAGCACTAGGGTTTTTTGCCTGCAACTATGCATTAAAACGCAAGCTACGGTTCGGAATCACTTTGACATCCTTTTCATTGCATACCTGTACAACGAATAAAGGACTATTGCGAATATGCCTATTGAGGTTAGCGTTATGACTGCATTGTGCGTGCTCAATGCCTTGATGCCGAATATTATCAGTATTATATCGTATATTGCAGTGCCTGCAATAGAGTATGCGAAAAACCTCTTCTGCTCCATATGCGCAAATCCTGCAGGGAAGCTCATTATGGTCCTTAGTACAGGTATGAACCTTGTGAAGAATACTGCCGATACGCCATTCCTGTCAAACCATTTGTCGAATGCGTCAAGCTGAGCCTGCTTTATGTGGAAAAGCTTCAGGTTTTTGTAGACTACATCCTTGCCCAGGAAATAGCCTATGTAATAGTCAACGGCCAAGCCCGCTATGCTGCCGAGCAGCGCTGCGATATATACAAGTCCAAAATTCAGCGTATGGTTTGCCACCAGCAGGCCTGCCAAAGGCAGCACTACCTCGCTCGGTACCGGAAGCGATGAGCCTTCGAGCAGCATAAGCCCGAATATCGCAATGTATCCGTATTCAGATATTAGTGCTGATATCGAGCTATATGTTGTAGCCAATATGGACAGCGTAAAAAAGTCAATCATGATATCTCAGTTTGTTTATGTATAATTTTAATAGGATATCAATAAAAACAGCGCACATTCAAACCCTTGCAGGGCATGGGATTGGCTTTGTCTTTATTAATTTGAAAATTGCGTATTGGCCAGTATAATTCGATGAGGAGAGATATGCAATATAGCCGCTGCATTCGAAGCTTACTGCCTCTCCCACGGTAAACGTCTCCTCCTGCGGCTTTACGGTGATATTTGTTTGCAGTGGGTAGTATGGATAGGCGTACCCTGTTATCGTCATGTTGGGATTTACCTTGATGAGCTCGAAGTTCAGCAACCTCGTATTGTCATAGCATTTGACGTAAGAGCTCTGGTTGTAGAGCAATGGCAAAACATTACACGATTCTGCATGTGTAGTGTTTTGGTATTGCATTGAAGGCGCTAGCGATGCAGTAAAATTCGTAAGCGAGCTTTGGGACCCTGTCTCTATTTTATATTTCTTAAACAGCCTTAGTATAAACATCGGGCATTCCAGCGTAGGGAAGCAGTATGGCGATTCAGAGCCGTTGATGGTCAGCGTATAATTTGAATATGGCAATAGCCCTGCAAAGAAAACAGACGTAGAGTTTTCAGGAATTATGATAGTATTGTTAAGTTGCGTTGACGAGTTTATCGTTATAGGGCCTGAAGCCGTGCTTATGCCATTTATGCTGTTTGAGTTTTGCAGGTATGCCTCTGGACCTAGCTTTAAATACAGGGATTCGTTTTCACCGTTTCCGGAAAGCGTAAGCATAAAGCTCTCAACAGAATAGGCTGGAGCAGTTAGTGTAACATGCAGCGATGCATTATATCCGTTCATTGGCTGCCCTCCATTTGTTGGCTGATCGCGTATTGCATTTTGCATTATGTATGATCCTGCAGCGAAAAGCGCAATGACTGCGATAATAACTACGAGAAGCACTAAAGGGTACATTGGCTTATGCTCTGCTTGCCCATGCTTTTTTGGCATATACACACAATAATGGTTATTAAATATGAAATATAATAATTTCTTTATACGGTAAGGTTTTCCCAATGCGCATAGTGAAGTTCTACAATATGGAAGGAACGTTAAGGGTAAAGATAGAGACGCTGGAGGACCTATGGACTTTGCAAAGGGTAATATTCCCAAACGATTTGGCAAGATCCAAGAGCCTCAGGCGCTTCAAGGCGAGCGATAGCGATGTCGGAGAACTAAAGGAGGTTATTATAACGCTAAAGGTGGAGCGCACAGAATTGGACAAGAACGCATCCAGGCTTAGGATAATGGGAAAGATAGTTGAAGGCAAGCCAGAGCAGTACATAAGGCTTAACAGCTACCATACGCTCAACGTAGCGCCAATGGACATGCTGGATGTGATAAAACAGTCATGGCCAAGTTACCTTATTGATGTGATAAAGAATGCGGTTAACGACACGAAGAAGCCCAGGCTGGGCATAATAGTGATGGATGATGAAAAAGCGCTGCCGGCATACCTGTTGGGATATGGTGTCGAGTTCAGGAATGAGATATACAGCCACCTGAGCAAGCGAATGACCCAAAAGGATTTTCAGGAGCAGCAAAGGAAGTACTACGAGGCCATAGTCAAGGAGATAAAGGGAATGGATGTTGACAGGATAATATTGGCGGGTCCGGGATTCACTAAGGACGACGTCAAAGCATACATAGAATCCAAGCAGGAAAAGATTGAGAAGAATCTAACATATGCGCCTGCCAGCAATCCCGAGCGTTCAGGCATATATGAGATTATACGCAGCCCCGAAGTTGAAAGTATGCTGCATAACGAGCACATACGCAATGAGTTTGCCGTGATGGAGGAATTCCTCAAAGGGCTTTCCTCTGGCACTTCCAGATATGGGATTGATAACGTTAGGGCTGCGCTTGATGGATTTATGCTCAATGAAATAATAGTCAACGATTCCGTATTGGGCGATCCCGGAGTTCAGAAGCTGCTCGCCGATGCCGAATCAAGCCGCATAAAGATAATAATATTCAATTCCCAGGATGAGGTAGGCACACAATTGTCATCTTTCAAGGACGTTGCGTGTCTTTCCTGATAAAGCCGAAAAACTTTAAGTCGACCGCATCTTTTATGGCCAGATCCGCGTAACCATTGTAAAACTCGTCAAGTATCCACGTTAAATTGAGTTTTTCCCAATCTTTCCTGTTGAGCCTGTAAACGCTTTTGTTTAACTTTTTGGATAGCCACAATGTAGATTCAGCCCTCACTTTCTCGTTGATAAATAGCTGCTTTGGCGGATTACTCATTTCCCACATGTTGAATTCGGGCAGCATGTCGTTTAACGCTATTGCAAGGCGCAATTCGCCGTCGTAGTCTTCTGCAGTAATACCGTATGGCTTGCTTGTATTGTAGTTATTTATTATCTTTTCAATGCCGTAATGCTTAAGGTCAGCATATGAAACATCGTATTGCATGCCCTTTATCTTTATAATGAACTTTAGCGCAGCCTTGCGCTTTGTCTGATTGCCGATAAAGCTCTCGTCGAGGTATTTATCCGCCAGCTCTCTCATGCAGGAAGGCTTTATGGATGTGGCTTCGGAAAATATCACTGCATCGAATACGTTTTTGTATATGCCAAGCACGAATGCGAATTTTTCGTTTTGCAGATCCGATTCCTTTATTACGCCGTGATTATGCTTCAGTATCCATTTTATCGCTTCCTTTGCGAAGGCCTCGTTTTTACGCATAATGTTAGGTGCAATTTTCATATCCCAGACGTTTATATCCTTTTCAGGGTAAGCCTCTTTTATGGCATTGAAATTAGCAGGAGTGGAGCCTCCATTATGCAATGAATATTGCATAAGCAGTGAAAACACCCCTATGTCAAATAGGTCTTCGTTTTTAAGATCTAAAGGATCTATGCCCAAAACTTCTACAATCTTCCTTATCACTTTTACCCTATTTTCCTTTGACTTCAATTTTGCATCGTCATACTTTTTATTGCCTTTTGCGCTGCGAATGACATAGCCATTATCCTCCATCCATGAACTGAATGCCCTTTTTGCCCCAATGAAATTACTGCTGCCTGTGGCCCGGGAGTATGCTTTGGGCATTGTGTTTTCTTCAATGGCTTTTTGCTTATTCTCCTCGGGTTTATTTGTCTCCATAGATACCAGCAGTGCGTTTGTATTATATATAATATTTATTTGTTTTGCAGGAATGCATTTTGGAAAAGCGTTGCAATAGGATTTAGATGATAAATTACCATTGCTTGCCTGAATGCCGGAGAGAAGAGGGGGCGGACCTCGGGCTATGCCACCCCAGACGAGCGGTGGCAGAAGCAACGACGGCTCCAGGTGCTCCAAGCCCGTCTGGTCGAGGTGGATGGTGAGCTGGCGAGCGGTCGACTCTCCATCTGCCGGGGCGGGAAGCGCCTGGCACACAGGCGCCACAACCTCGAAGCAGCAGGTCAGACGGAGATTCAGTGGAAAGCCGAGTGGGAGGCGTCCCGCTGGTTCATCTGTGCCGATGGTGAATCCGACAAGGCGTGGGGAAACGAGACCATCCGCTGGCATCCGACCGAGGGGTGGCTGGAGATCAAGCTGCCGGCCGCCCTGGCTGCACATGCC
>DAHXOG010000025.1 GCA_027364995.1 Candidatus Mancarchaeum sp. | reverse complement strand
GGTGACACGTTCGGAATAGGCGTTGGCCATTTTGTAAGCGCAGGAAGGCGAAACGCTGATATGACCATGATAGTGCACGACAACAGAGTATATGGGCTTACCAAGGGGCAGGCGGCACCGACAATGCCATTGGGGGAGAAGACAAAGGCGCTGCCAAAGCCAAACATAAACGGGCCTATAAACCCGGTTGCGCTTGCTGTTGCCTCTGGCTATACATTTGTGGCAAGAAGCTTTGCTTATGATACGGCATTGACAAAAGAATTGATAAAGCAGGCAATACAGCACAAAGGGATGGGATTGATAGATATACTGCAGCCATGCCCAACATATAACGACATAAACACCAACGAATGGTATAAGGAAAGGATATTCAAGCTTGAGGACGATCCTGAGGTGCATGACCCGTCAGAGACAATGGCCAAGATGGCGCAAGCGCTGAAGAACGCCTACATGGCCGAAGACAAAATACCCGTAGGGATATTTTATAAGAACGAGCATATACCAACATTCGAGGAAAGGCTTGAGGCAAACATACCGAATTATATGGAGAAATACCCTGCTGAACAGGATATAGAGAAGGATAGAAAGCCATCAACAAGCATAGCTAAGCTGATAGAGGCCAAAAGAGTCATATAATCTATTACAGAATAGATTTACATGCAAGCCAAATGGACTAAATGCAAAGGCGGAGATAGCCGATGGTCAAGGCGTGAAAATCGGAAATAACCGTATGTCATTGCCATGTGCTTTCATCGCTTTTCTTTTCGGTCCTTATTATATCGGAAATAGGAGCAATGCTTGTGCCGGTTCCGTTTATCCTGTCTTCTATGTAAGGCTTTAGATTCCGCGGAGTGTTTTTATATACGTAGAGATCCCAGAGTATTTCTTTGCTTGCTATGCCCTTAATAGCCTCATGTGTTATAATTTCGAGATTGGATTTGCTTTCTGCATCGAAAATCCTTTTTAATATGTATGATATCCTATGTTTATTTTCAATCATAGAAAAAGCTGCACACGATAGCGTGGGAAATTCCGTATGCATTGCAATTAATTCGACATCCGATTCGGGAAGCTTTGAATTTGTGAGGATCCATAGCCTGTTGCTTATGCTATTTGAACCATCAAGGATTTCGTATGTCGCATTATTGAGAATCTTAATCTTGTCCATACTTTGGTATTGGATAGATAGGGCTAAGAATAGCATCCCAACCCATAGAATCAGGCCGTATGCCGTTAAATCCAAGGGTTTATGAGTCTCCGGCTCCGCAGGCACACATACCGTTTTCATCAATTCTGCTTCCGCATATAGGACATATATGCTCCTTTGAGTACTTAACTTCATGATACTCCTTTGAATATAGCTCCTTATGTGCGTCCTTTGACTTATATCCTTTTTTTATCCTTGATTTAAGTTCAGCCTTTGTCTTCTTTTTTGTGCTGTACTCAGTCTTGCTCATCGAACCACTTATTGTTTATATGGCTTTTCTTATATTTAAGCGTTTTCATGCATAATTATATACGTATATAAAAACATTGGCTCATGCAGTATATAAATGACCTCCTCCACGACCTGAAGGTCGTGGTATCATCCTGCAAGCCGCATCTGACCTGAAATGTCCTGCCTTCTGATGTAGTTCTGCAGTGTGTTTTCGTCACGCGGGCCCACACTTCCATTGCTGTATCCTGCAGTCCAGAAATGACCCTTGAAATACCGCAGTCTGTGCCGCGGCATCTCTTTGAAGACCTTGTATGAAGAGTATCCTTTCAGCAGTTGCACCGCATACGAGACGGGCATTGTATTTGGTATACTGATCTCCAGGTGCGCATGGGCGTAATCCTCTCCGAATGACAATTCCTTTATTGTCAGTTTGTACCGCCCTGCGACATCATAAAATGCCGCACGGATTATCTCTACAGTTTTGGGGTTCCTGAACATTTTGTATCTGTATTTTGTCACAAGAACGATGTGTTGGAAGTTGTACTGGTGGCCGACTTCGTCAGCCGATGGTTCTTTATATTTTGCAGTCGCTACGCTATTCATAGTATCACGTTTCTGGCAGCATTCAGGCGCAAAAAATTTGCGCCGCTGTCATTAACGGAATTACAACGAAAAAGAAGTAGTATTTATCGTATCGAAGTGTGCAATTCATCCACGACTTAAAAGTCGGGGTATTCTTGCCCTACGAAATAATTTGTAATAGTAGGTATATATCGATGGTTAGGGTAATAAGCTTAACGGGCATTTTCGATAAAGGCAAAAGATTGCAGTCTGCAATAGAAATGCTTAGTGTCTATTCTTGGGCATTGATATTGATAGCGATGGTTATTGTGCTTGTTTTTGTCTTGAGCGGGCCTTTTGCGCCTGCAAGATACTTGGGCTCTAGCTGCAATATACAGCCTTTAATGAGATGTGCGAATACATACTTAGCTCCATATACAAAGTCTGGAGATCCGATAAAGTTTACACTCATATTTTATAATAACCTTGGAGTAACACTGAATTTTACAAAGAGCGCATTTAATATTACTACAAGCAATCTGGGCCAAAAGGGGACTTTGAATAGCTCCGGTGCATGCCTGCCCTCTATTGCACATGCAGGAGCGGAAGTAATATGCACTGCGGACATTTATGGTTCGGTAGAACCTCCGCTATACAGCAGCGTAAGCGATAGTTTCAAGATCGGATATTACATATGCAAGGGTGGCTCGTGCAGCGGGCCATATGTATCTACAGGAACATCAATACAGGAGTTGTCGCCCGGGGCGATAAGTCTTGTAAACTTGAGTATATTTACAACGCCAAGTTCAGGTATAGTGGTAATTAACGGAATACGCTACAGCAATGCTGTTTCTGTGCCTCTGGAAAGCGGCAATTACACATTGTATGCGATAGCGCCAAAGGGCTATGCCTTTAACAAATGGATATTCAACACACAGAATTCAAGCATATCGAACGCCACCTCCACAGAGGTGGTCTTAAGGCTTACTTCGCCTTCAGCCATAACTGCGAACTTTACAAAAACTTAAGCTTATTGGACTTTTTGAGGGAAATATATTTATGCAGATAAACATTGCAGATGGAGTCGACATAGACGCGCAAAGGATAATGACTGGAAGGTGCTGCGTGATAGGCCAGAGCGGCTCTGGAAAATCATTTTTGATAGGCGTGCTTGCCGAGGAGCTTGCAAAAGCTAAATTGCCATTCCTCATTATAGACACCGAAGGCGAATACGTAAACCTTGGCAAGGCTTATGGACTGATAGTGGTTGGAAGTGGTATTGAGGCAAACGTAGGATTCGATACGGATTATACCCTGCTTTTTAGGCAGAGCATACAGGCAAAAAAACCGGTAATTATAGATGTATCTGACGTGATTGACCAGAAACACGAGGTCTTTTCGGCATTGAAAGCCCTTTACTCCGTGGAAGAGGAGCTTAGAAGCCCATATCTAATAATAATAGAGGAGGCAGATAAGTTCGTTCCTCAAATAGTAAAAAGCAGTATAAATATGGTCGAGGAGATAAGCATTAGGGGGAGAAAACGGGGCATAGGGCTTCTCGTAGCTACGCAAAGGCCTGCCAATATAAGCAAGAATGTATTGGCGCAGTGCTCTTATGGATTTATAGGGAGGCTTACCATAGAGAACGATTTTGACAGCATAAGCATACTTCTAGAGAATAGGAAACGCATGGAAGAGGTTGCAAGGCTCTCAACAGGGGAATTTCTGCCTTTCGGGCTGGGAATCGAGCAGATTTTCAAGGTAAAGCCCAGGGGCATTGTGCATTCCGGAAGCACACCATTATTGGATTACAGCAATAATAGCGAGATAAGCCTTGACGAGGTATTGAAAAATATGAAAAGCGGCGACATATCGCATAAGGAAAGGCAGTATGTCAAACAGAAGACCGGCATACAGCCCAAGGATACAAATAAGATAAGTGTGATAAGCGGAATAAACGGCCCTGAGGAGCTAATGCAAAGGCTGCAGGGTACAAAAGGCTCGCTGCTGAGGCTACTAAATTTAAAAAATTACAGCATAGAAGAGCTGAAAACCGTTTACGCACCGTTTGTCGAGGTTACGATAATGGTGCCCATGGGAAAAGGTTCCGAATACTACGAAATCAATGCGATTTATGACAATTCCATGAGGGAAGTAAATATTGGAAAAGAGATGAAGCTGGTTAGCCATGCGCCTACTAAAAAACCCAGATTAAATGAGAAGGAGATTGCTGCCCTTGAAGTTGTTAGGAGGGAAAATCATTCGAAGACAGAAAAAGTAGCGAAGGAATGTGGTATAGGAATCGGCGAGACTGAAAAGATGCTTATTAGGCTTGAACGCTTGGGATTGCTTGAATTTGATGGAAAAAACTATAAGCCAAAGGCCATAAAAAGAAGGAAGGCCTATGCTCTTAAGACCATAGAGATAGCACCTGAAGGCGATTATACGCTTCTTGAATTTGACGAGCGTAATATTAATGGCATTGTAGTATCCAACTATCCCGGGTGCAAGGTTGAGTCATATTACGTATTCTATATGCCGTTTTACAGGGTAAAGCTTAGATCCAAAAACAGGGTAAAGGTCGCATTATTCAACCCGATAAGCTTAAAGGAAGAAAAAGCATCCAGGCTGTTTAAGCTTAATGCCGAATAGCTATGCAATGTTTTGCGCATTTTGCCCGCAAAAGATATATGTAAGGCGAGGGGCACAATGTGGATGTGCCCGCTTATACCCAGACAGACGCCGCTTTCAGCCTTGTTGGAATTTGTATGTATCTCCAGGCTTAAGGATCGGCACTTCAGCCTTTCCAGCCAGCATCTGCTTAAGCTCTTCAGGGTTTTGCTGTATCCCCGGGAATGTGTTGTAATGCATAGGAAGCACAACCTTGGCTCCCAGCCATTGGGCGGCCATTGATGCCTCATTCGGCCCCATTGTGAAGAACCCGCCTATGGGCAGCATTGCAATATCTGGCTTATAGGTTTCGCCTATGAGCTTCATATCGCCGAATAGGCCAGTGTCGCCCGCATGGTAAGCCACTATGCCATTGCACCTTATGACAACGCCCGAAGGATTTCCGCTGTGCAGGGCGTATGTAAGCGCCACCTCGGCCTTGCCAAGGTTTACGTAGGTGCCAATATTCATTCCGGTTGCAAGCTCTTCCTTAAGGCCTGCCTTCTTTAGCTCTTCCACGGTTTCAAATATGCCGATAAGCTTTGCGTTATTGGAATTGGCAATCTTTACCGCATCTCCAATATGATCGAAATGGTTATGCGTTACTATTACATAATCCAAGCCGCTAACCTCATCGCTTTTCACCGCAGAGGATGGGTTTTTATCTAAAAATGGATCTATTATCATCTTTGCAGTGCCAAAATCCAACAACCAGGCTGCATGTCCTAACCATTTAAAATCCGCCATTTTATCACTATGGGGATTTTTATCTTTATTTATAAATTGATTTTGCAAAGCCGTTTTTAGTTTTGTATATCTTCATGTATAATTTATTTAATCGGCAACCTTATCCTAACTGCAAAATTACATTTGCAGTTGCCTGTAGTACTTATGGTAAAAGCGATACAAAACGCCGGAAAGGTTGAATAAATTATCTTCAGCTACAGGAAGAAAAATGAATTCCGAAAGCCGTTAATCGGTGATGATGTTCAGTCACCCAATTCGGATATTTTCTTCTTTGAGAAGAGAATTTCATTCAGCTCCTTGTCTAAGGCAGAATCATGCCTTCTCAACCACTCTAAGAGTAAAACTGCATGCTCCTTTTCATCGTCGCGATTGTGCACCATAACGTGTTTCAGATCCATGTCCTTAGTGGCATCTGCTCGTTCATCATAAAACATCGTCGCCTCTATCTCCTCAATCAATGACTGGCGGGCCCTACTCAAATCCTTTATCTCCTCGCTGAGATCTTCAGCAACTTCATATCTAGGCATTTTATCACTATAAGCATTTTTATTTAATGTGTAAATTACCTTTGCAGTGCTGTTTTTAGTTTTGTATATCTTTACGCATAGCCAATTAAGTTGGCAAATTTATTCTAGCCGCGGATGAATTTGCCATTGTCCAGACCCATGGCAAGTGCTAAATATTTCAAAAAGCAATATAGTATTATGAATTTTACCGATAGTAAAGGCGATACAAAAACGCTAAAAAAGCTGAAAAGCCTGAACCTTACGTATAAAAGTTTATTTAATAAGAGCTTTAGATATATATCAAAACAGTACGAATATTATATAAATGACAGCGCAGCGATTGCAAGGGGCATAGAAAAGATAGTGAATAGCGGTAGATTGGATTCCCTACTTGAAAAGGGCAAAGAGGTAGCACTAAAAGAGCATAAAAAGGATGAAAATGCAGGATTAAAGGCGGATAAGCTAATTTCTAATCTGGTATACCACGTCGTATCCATAATAGATATAAACTTGGATATTGGAAGCAGGTATAAGCTAAAAAATGGGAACAAAAGCATTCTGTCACTTAATTTCAATTTGGCTGAAACGCTTATTGATGATCCTAAAAATGCAATAGAGGCAATATTACTTTTGAATAAGGCTGCCATTAACGCCTATGTGATAAATGAGATATTTACCGAGCATGGAATAAGATTTGAGCATTCAAACCTATTGAATGATATCGCCGTTGAGCTATATGAAACGCTTATTGATGCCCACGCAAATATGAGCAATGGCGAATTCAGGGCTTTTCTTTCAGAATGCTGGAAGATAATAGAGGACACCAATAGGAAGGAATTCAATAGCGTGGCCTTGCTCAGGAAGACGGATATCCATTCTGATATAGCCGATGATGAGATAGCCGCAAATCGATTACTTATCCTACACGAAAGGTTGATTAATTATAATATGCTAAGGAAAGAAAAGTAAATACAAGTAAATGTGACCATGGCTTATTTGCAATGCATTAATTTTAATCCGTCTCCGAATTGGCGAATTTTGACATTGTGCCTAATTTTATCTTAAGGTTTTCGTCCGATATGGATAGGAATTCGATATTATAATTCCTGACTTCAGGATTATTCTCGTAATACTTAGACAGATTTGAAATTAGCATTTTATTTAGGGTTTGTGCTAGCTTTGACATGCTTTCCATTGCCGTTAATCGTGAATTGAAATCCGTTTCATGCATCAGGTAAAACCTATTTTCCAGGAATTCGAACTTTAGCTCTAATGCATTTAGTTTCCATTCATGTATGGTTTCATAAGGAAGTAGACTGTCCTTATTCTTAATCAGGATACGCAAAGATGACAGATACGCCCTTTTATTATAATGGCTTTCATCCCTAAGCATATTCCAATAAGCCCTTTCGGGAGTTTTGATATTCGCATTGTTGGCTAGCTTTCTGTTAAGCTGTTTCATCAAGCGTATATTGGTCTCGTATATAGAATTTATTTTGCCAGTAGTTTCGGTAGTGTATTGATCCACATTTTCTTTGCTGATTATTTTAGTTTCCATCATATCGCCGCATCAATCATCTTGCTTTTTAGAATCCTTGCGCATGAATACGCCAAATATATTTTTTGCATTTTCTTTTTCCGTATTGCTCTGCTTTTCAATGTCTTTCCTTAAAAGCATCGCATTGTTGTACATATCCATTGGGAATGTCCCATCGGAAACCCCTTCGGCCATGTACTTTATATAATTCTCGTATACATCGAGCTTATTGGGGATGGCATAAAACCCGCCCTCGAGTAAAGCGCTAGCATAATAAAAGTTTTGAAAGTCGGAGAGAGATGAGCTCATATCAGGCCATAGCCCATCCGTATTTATGTCGCGTATTGAAAGCCTATGATAGATTGCATACCCGATACCGAACAATATGCTGTTATCGCTCTTGATAAGCGCTTTTGAAAGTTCCGCATATCCGTCTAAATATTCCTTAGGGGCGTATAGCGGCATCAGCGCTATCAGTTTTTCTAGATTATTTACCTCTTTTGATTCCATGGCCGAGGGATTGTCCAATTCGGACTTAAAAATATTAAGTGCGTTGCTTGCTGTTATGCCTATGGAATCCTTATCCATCTTCGATATATCATTATACAGCTTGTCCAATACGGTTTTTGCAACGAAGCTGTTGGCGTAGGTTGCGCCAGGCCATTCAACACCTCAGCGCTTGAATGCACCTTTGGGCTTAGGGCACCTATGGCCTTTAGCTTAATTTTGTCCGTTGAAGAGTATATGATATCCTTGAAATCGTATAGGTCGTTTTCTGTTTCCGTATCTATCAATATTGAAATTGACGCATTTTTTATTATGGACGAAAATTCCGTTTCTTTGTACGGTTTTCTTATAATCCATTTTATATAATCCCCATATGGAAGCTTTTCGTCGAATGAAAAACTCTCATCTATAATTGAAACTCCCAATGCTTTTGCGCGCTCATCATTGGAATACATGCATTTTACGGCAAATGATTTTAGGTACCCAGTCTCTTTTACATCTGTGTTGTAGTATATCATGGAATTCATTGCGAAAATAGAGTCGCTGAAGAACTTT
This sequence comes from Candidatus Mancarchaeum sp., assembly GCA_027364995.1. Classification (GTDB taxonomy): domain Archaea; phylum Micrarchaeota; class Micrarchaeia; order Micrarchaeales; family Micrarchaeaceae; genus Micrarchaeum_A. The sequence goes on along the minus strand of DAHXOG010000025.1, from coordinate 2 downwards.
TC
>DAHXOG010000024.1 GCA_027364995.1 Candidatus Mancarchaeum sp. | reverse complement strand
ATCTTGAAGCCCGCTCTGACTTTGAATCCTGTTCCATTACTATCTCTACTCCGCATTTTAGCCTTTCCTCCATAAAAGGCTTCGCTTCGGAAAACACCGTAACCATTTCATTTTGAGATATGTCGGGCATTTGCTTGAGCGAATGCATGGATTTTGAGTATTTTGACAGAAACTTGGCGAGCTCCTGCCTTTCTATTGCCGAAAACTCTTTCATGTCCATGACCTTGTCTATTTTCCTTTCTGCATAAAGCGCTTTGTACGCTTTGAGCTTCCAATCATTTGCTATTATTACAGCAATTGATTTTGGGCGCTTTTCCGAGCTTTTTGGAGCGGTAAGCGAAATGGCCTTTTCCATGTCGTCCATGGTGGATTTTACCACCTCTTCTATAATTTCCTCCTTTTCGCTGTATAGCGATTCGTTGTATTCCGGCCATTTTTCAGTCACTATTAATGTAGTCTTGCCCAGCCTGTGCCATAGCTCTTCGGACATATACGGCATTGCAGGAGACAGCATGAGCAATAATTTTTCTATATACTCAGACAATACTATCTGGTTCGGCGCTGCCCTGCTATAGTACCATTTAAGCTCATTGACGGATTCATAGAATGCGTTTATGTACGCCTCCCTTACCGAGAGCCCCTCCATGGCCTTTGTCACTTTCAGTATTTTTGAATTAAGCTTTGAGTACAGCCAGTAATCCATGTGCGTCAATGGCCCTGAGCCCACAGTTTCCATGCTTTCTACCACGTCCGCTATGAAATTGAGCTTTGCCTTTACGCTTTCCACGCCCTCCACGCTGAAGTCTGCATCGTTGCTCAGGTCTGCGCTAAGCACCTGCAGGAACCTTATAGGGTCAGCGCCGTATTCATCTATTGCCTTCGATAACGGTATTACATTACCGAGGCTCTTGCTCATCTTTTCGCCCTTATAGCTTACCAATCCATTGAGCACTACTTGTTTAGGCCAATGGTCCTTTTGGAACATAGCCACATGGTTAAAGATATACATGGTTATATGGCTCGGTATCAGCTCGTATGCCGAATGCCTTGAAGTGAACCTGTACCAATATTCGAACGATTCCCTGCATTTTTTTATTACATTGGAATCTATGCCAGTGGCCTTTTCCACGTCATCTATTTTTCCCATGCCTTTAAACACGAAATCGAAGAATTCCTTCGAAAGCTGCTTAGGCTCGACCTTGGCATGCCTAAGGTGTGGTATTATTGTGTAAAACGCCATGTATATCGTCGAATCCGACAAAGACTCTATTATATGACCCTCGCTAAATGGGAATTTTGTGCCTAAGCCCTGGGCCCTTTCAGTAGCCCTCAGGTCTATCCAGTTTATAGATGCTATAAGCGCAGCGCTGAACTTTTCAGGATAAACCTTGAGCTTTGGCATATGCTCTAGGACCTTATCCTTCCATTGCTTGTTGCCGTAATCTATGAACCATTGGTTATCTATTATTTTTACGGTGACTCTCTGGCCGCATCTGCAGTATACCGGCTTGTCGTTTGCTATTATGTATAAGTATGATAATGAGCCTGATTTTTCCAGATCGGAGGCTATTGCAGTGCGTGCAGCGGATACTGCCATTCCCTTATAAGCACCGACAGACATTATGCCATTGCGCTGCTCGTCCCTGTATAGCTTTTTGGTCGCCGCCTCAATTTCCGCAGTTGTTGGGGATGTGGCATCCTTGCTTTCGGCTTTAATATATTCGAACGCTGGAATAGTGTCTTCGGGCTCTTCTGCGCCAAGGCTTATGACCTTTTTGTATTTTCGGGCTGCAGCATTATTATTGGCTTTATCCGCCTTTGCGATTGCGACATAATCGAATGGTGCGTGCGCAGGCACTGACATCACTATGCCAGTGCCGAAATCCGGTTTGACAAAATCCCCTGCAAGCACACTCAATTCGCTGTTGTCTATTGGGTTTATCGCTGTTTTTTGCAGCAGTTCCGATGGCTCTATCGCCTTTTCGGTGAATATTTCATACTGTCCCGAAATTAATTCGATTGAAGCCTTTGATATGTAGCATTTGTCATCGCCAACCTTTGCCAGGACGTATTCTGAATCCTTGTTTATGAAGATGTTTTCTACCCCGTATATCGTTTCCGGCCTGTATGTAGCGCATAGGAAATAGGATTCCTCCCCCTTCGCCTTGAACTTTACAACGAACATGCTTTCTATTTCAGGCTGTGTTTCGCCCTTGGTGTCATGCTGACCTACGGCGTTGTTCTCATTGGTGCACCAGCCCACGGGGTGCTTGCCTTTGACCAATAGTCCTTCGCGCATTAATTCATTGAACTGCCATTCCACCATCTTGCTGTAAAGCGGGTCTATGGATATGAATTCGCTCCGCCAGTCTATCGCCATGCCTGCCTTTATAAAAGCCGCTTTAAACTGCTTCCTGAAAAAATCGGCCACCTCAATTGGCCCAGTCATTGTCTTTATATCATCGTCAGTTATTCCGAATTCCTTGAGCTCCTCAAGCAGGCTTTGATCGTTATTCTTTAGCCTTTTTACTATTGCAAGTATCGGGGTGCCGGTATAATGCCAGCCCATCGGAAACATTACGTTATATCCCTGCATCCTCATGTATCTGGAATAGAAGTCCGCTGTGCCATAGGTCCTGAGGTGCCCTATATGCGGCGGCATATTGACATAAGGCCATGCAGCAGTGACCAGCAATGACTTTTTATCGTCCGGCTCATGCTCGAATGCTTTCGCTTTTTCCCATTCATGCTGCCATTTTTTTTCTATCTCAGAATAATTAATCATAACAGTACCTGCAATACAATGAAGCTTATCAATTATTAGAACGCAAAGGTAATAAAGAATTTGTATTGGTATGCCTGTGGGCTAGCTGGAGATAAGCTTGGCGCTTTTATCTCCTTATGTCGATTTTTGACTGCATGTTTCCGGACATTTCAATTTCTTTAGATGCTGCCCTCAGATACTCTGCTGCGCTCCATAGAAGATCTTTTGCAGGCGTCTTTCCTACCGAGTCGTTTATGCCCTCATGCACGGGATTCAGCAATTCCGGATCGATTGACTCCTGTTCCGGAAGCATGAACCCTTCGCTGGGCAGCAGTTCCTCGATTTTATTTAGTATTGTTGATGCGCCTGCATGATTGCCATCTTTTAAGCTTAGGTATGACTCCAATGCCGCAAGCAGTATCCATCCTGAACCGCCAAAATATTTATCTCCCTCATAGCGTTTTGGCATTATGCTATTGTAGGCCTTTTTGCCATCCTGCGATATGAATGTGTGGTTCTCTTCAAGCTTTTTCATCGTATTGGCGTATATATCCTCATCTACGAGGTAGTGGTTATCATCGAAGATTGCAAATATTATATATGCAGAAGCATCGACCTTTGGGTTCTCTATGACATCGCTGCCGAATTCCGGCCTGGATTTTCTCAGTATGCCTTCCTTAACGAATAGAGAATTAAGGAAATCCTTTATCCCGTCATTGCTGTATATTGCTTCATTTATTGATTCGTCGTCGATACCTACCCCAAGCGCTTTGGATATGTCCAATGCGGATTTTAGGCCGCAATACGCTGAGGCTACACTATAAGAATGCAGCATATCAGCGCCCTGCTCCCAAGCGTCAGAGCAAGGGCATTTATACACCTTCATTATGTATTTGGACAGCAGGTCTAGTAGATAGTCCACCAAATACCTTTAATTATCTCTTAAGTGGGTTGCCGTCGTAAGTCCAAAGGAATGCCGTCGAAGTTTTATTATACTCCTCGATAAAATCCAGTATCTTACCCGACAGATCTTCTTTGCTATCGAAACTACCCCTATGAAGTAATTGTCTTTGAACAATACCAAACCATAATTCTACCTGATTGAGCCATGATGCGTGTGTTGGAGTAAAGTGGAAATGCACCTTCCTATGTTCGGAAAGCCATTCTCTGACTGCTTTTACATCATGTGTACCAAAATTGTCGACTATAATGTGTAATGTTTTCTCATTCTGTCCCCATCTTCTATAAACCCTTTTCAAAAACAGGAGAAATTCGGCCCCCGTATGTCGAGGGGTCATCATACCCATCGCTTTTCCATCATTGACTCTAAATGCGGCAAACAAATCAACAGTTCCGTTTCGTTTGTATTCGTGCGATGCACGTTCAGGTTTTCCGATACTCATCGGTTCTATTCTTTTTGATAACGCTTGTATTGCAGGCTTCTCATCTATGCAGACCACAAATGCATTTTTAGGGGGATTCAGATATAATCCGACGACATCTGCCTTCTTCTTTTCGTATTCAGGATCAGTACTGAAGCACCACATTTGACTTTGGTGCGGTTTCAAGTCGAACCCTTTCATAATCTCTTGCAATCTACTTTTCTTGACGAAACCCAACTCTTTTGCTAACCTTCTAACACTCCAATGTGATCTACTCTTAGGTTTTTTACATGCAGTCTCTGCAATTTTCAGAATTTGGTCGTGCGTCAATCTTCGTTTCCTCCCTCTACCTTCGATATCTTTCAGGCCTACAATCCCATTTTTTGCATATCTATTACGCCAATGACTTACAGAAACAAACGATAAACCGACCTTCCGAGCTATCTTGTCATTTGACATGCCTTTCGCAGCCAACAGAATTACATTTGCTCTCTGAACATACCGATACTGCGTTTTGGGTTGTATATTCTCTTCTAACAGGCTACGTTCCTCTTTGGATAAGACTATCGAGACAGGTGGTCGTGGCATAGTAGGAATACAACCTACATATATTTAAAGCTTTTTAGCGGACTGTCTACTAGTCCATCTGACAATCAGAATCCTATTTTTATTTTACATAGATCTAAAATTTAATATTCGAGCAAGTAAAAAAGTAGAATAGAATTGCATGGCACAAGATGTTCTATTACTGCAATATAAATAATAATAAGTTCATGTAACATTCTTATAGTAGGTCTAACGTAGAAATGACACTCTAAGAGGCGTATTGCATGCTGATATGCTACAATATAATTGTCTTGATAAGAGTGCAATGTACGAATTAAAATAGAACCTACACTTATTCAGTGAGCTCTTCTATCGACTTTATTTCTATGTTGGCATATATCATATTTAGTTTCTGGATTGCTTTTTCTCTAGCATCTGCTATGCTCTTGAACAAAGTTTTATCTTGTGTTTGCATTTCTGATGGATTTAAATCCAACTCCACTATATGTTCCGTTTTGTTGCCTTGAATTGTGAATGTTACCCTATATTTTGTCATAAAATTACCTAAATAATACCCTTCTTAAATGGTTATATAAGCTTTTCAGTGCATTCGTCATGTGTCTGCTAATAAATTACTACATATGATAATTATTCAGCTAAAAAGTTATAATTCATTAGCAAATTGTATAGCCTATTTACACATGCAAAAGAAAGCCATCAAGACGGCTGCATCTCTACGCATGGTATGAACCTATTTGCAGGGCACGAGTCATATGCCGTAATATTTACCAGATATGTGCCTTGCGAAGTAAGGCTTCCCAGATAGCCTGTCACATTTACCGGGCTGTACGCCGTTACGTAGCTGGCTCCCGCTGTGGTACGCACAACGAATACAATCTCATGCCCGATCCCGCCATTTTCGCTCCCTACGTATATGTCTGCCACGTCAGGAGGCACCTGCAGTAATGTAAGCTGCTTGGCCGGGAATCCTTGTGCCCCCACTACCGAAGCCACGCTGGCCAATTTGCTGGCCGCTTCCTGAGCTTCAGTGGCTGCCAATGTTGACGACGATGTCGCAATCTGTATAAAGGCCAAAACAACGATAGGAAGCAGTATTATCAATCCGAAAGATAGCGTTATCAAGAGCTCAAGGCTCGATTGCCCCTTCTTATTCCTCTTAGGCCTTTTCCCCATTTATACACTCTCTATTCTTGTGTGGTTGTCTATTTGCGATATATCCTTCTTCTTTTTTATCAATTCCATGAGCTTATCCAGAGTCTTAGCAAATGTCCTGTCAAGCATAAAATCTGTAATGCTTGTGCTCATTATTCCGTATCTGTCTATCTTGACCCTTGCATTTATGACATACCTATCGTTCTTAAGCTTCTTTACCCCTATTGCTATGTATTCAATATTGACCTTTCTGAATTTTTTAACCTTTTCTATAAAGGCGTTAGCCTGCTCCTTTATATCGTATTCGTATTCATATGTTGACCTGTCGATGCCGGATATAACGATCTTGTTTTCCGATTCCTTACGCTTTATAACCAACGCAGATAACATGTCCGAGATTGTCATTACTCCTGATGGCAGCCCTTTATTGGTAACTATCAATGATGATATCGACCTTTTTACAAAGTCCTGGGCTGCAGTCTTCAAATCATCATTTATATCTACTGTAACTGGAGAGCTTACCATTATGTTTGATACATGTATATTCGAAGGGGAATACCTCTTCGTTTTCATTTCGGGCTCTCTTTCGTCCGTTATGGTATAATTGCGTATGAGATCGTGCTTCGTTATAAGCCCTTCCATCTTGCCGTCCTTCACTACCAATAGCCTATTTACGTTATGGGACGCCATTGCGCTGCTGGCCTGTGCTATGCTTGCATCTGCGTCTACTGCTAAAATCGGTGTGGTCATAACGTCGCTGCATTTCAATCCCTTCAAGGTGTCCATCGAGAGCAGCATCTTCACCAATGTGAACCTGTCTATCACGCCGATGACTTTTTCATCGTCAAAATAAGGGAGCGCATTTCTTTTGCTCCTGTAAAAATAGAATACCGCATCGTCCAATGATGTTGAGCGCATTATCTTCGGCACCTTTACCGCATATTTCAGTACAGGGGCCTTTTTATTAAGCTTCAAGCTTACTGATTCCCTATGCACGCTCCTAAAATCCACAATCCCGTAAAATACGCCATCTTTGTTTACCAACACTGCAGGGTTCTTGTGTATTGCCGGGATTACCTTGGTCATTACAGTATTTGCATCAAAGACGGGAACCTGCGAGACTACGCTGCTAGGTATTCTTTCTAAAGTTGCCATTTAAACACCACAAACATTATTAATTAGCTTAGGAAAGAATATTAAGCATAAGGTAACAGGCCTTACTCTGCATAAATTGTAAGTGATTTTTATTGCCAGGATGGCAGATAGGCTATGCAGCCGCCTGCAGAGCGGCGAAGACGGGTTCGAAACAAAATGCGAAAATCCCGTTCCTGGCTAACAAAATCCTACAATGCTTATATGTCCACAACTACGCTTGCAACATATTTACCATTCCTTTTTGCAACCGAGAGCTCATATCCTGAAACTCCTTTCACGTATATCCTGGAATATTCCTGGCTCTGGTCAACATAAGATATCGAAGCCTTTGCAATTATCCCTTTGCTTCTCTTAGTAATCCTCACATCATTAACCGCATATCCATATGCATATATCGAATCGAGCTCCGAGAGCGCAGATTGGAGCGCATACCAGATCATATCCCTTTCCGAGGTGGCAATCACGTGTATTTTCAGTTCTTTGCTCTTTACTAATCCATTTTTAACCGCCTTGCCTATCCTCGAGACGTTCGCCTGCGTATCAAACATGGCAAGCATGGAATTAGCCAGCAATTCCTCCAATGTACTGCCGTACGAAAAGAATCTCACGTCTGCCGTATGGGATACGAACCTGTATTTAAGCATAAAACCACATAATCAAGCAATAAACGCACTAATCAATGCAAACGAAATTATTTAGTATGTGTTTGCTAAATCATATACGTCCTATGAAGAAAAGAGTAACTGCTGAACAATGATGAAGCCCATTTCGGCTGAGGACTTTCAATGGTGTTTTATTGGCTCTAAAAGGCAATAACCACAACAGGCTTATTCTAGCCACTGCAGTCTTCCTAGTAGTCTTCATGATTGCGGTCTTCAATTCAATATCGGTAACGAGTTTTGCCATATCGGATTCGGATCCCTCCGGCTATATAATAGTGCCAATGCTGATGCTGCTTGTATTTATTGCATTCTCCATAAAGGAGAAGCTCGTCATAGAATATAGGCCGCGCAACATTGCATATGGGGCAATTCTTGCTGTATTTTATTTCGTGGTATACGCTTACTCAAAGGTTTCTCTCTCCTTCATTTTCGAGACATACAGGATAGACGCATTGATGTTTCCAATAATCCTATCTGCATTCGCGGTCATGCTTTTTGGCACATATGGCTTAAACAAGCTAAAGCCTGCGATAATATTCTCTATTTTCGCATCGCCGCTTATTCTTATGCCGATACTCGACCTCTCAGGGGCATGGACCAGCTTCAATGCATATACCGTATTCACTGTGCTCAAAACAATCGGAATCCCGGTTTTGAGGAACGGCATAATAATATCCGGGGCTTCGGGATCACAGATTTCAATAGCATCAACATGCGCAGATATAGCTGCTTTTGTTGCGATGGCACTCTTTTTGGTACCTATTGCTTATGTGTATTACGGAAACATTAAGAAAAAGGTGTTGTGGTTCCTCAGCGGAATACTTCTCCTTTTCGTACTTAATATAATAAGGATGACCTCAATAGCAG
>DAHXOG010000023.1 GCA_027364995.1 Candidatus Mancarchaeum sp. | reverse complement strand
CCGTACATGTAGTTGAGGCCTATCCATCTGCCTACGAAAATCGGATTCGTCGACGAATCGGTGATCCGTTCGGTATCCCTCTTCTCAGTCCCATTAGCTGCTATTATCAGATTGCCGTTCTCGTTCTCAGAGAGGTAGATTGTGTTTGAGGGCTTGAGACCGTTCTTGTCGACCCATTTCTTAGGCAGTATTAGCGCCATGCTACCTTCTCCAAATTTGAATATATGTTTTTCCATATTGTATATCATATATAGATATGTATATATACTTTATGCATAGTGCATATATAAAAGCCCAGCCAATGTCAATTGTGATTGTATGGAAAAGGACAGAACTAAGAGCAATAATTCCGATCTGGGAGACAACCTATTGTTGCTTACGGACAGCTACAAAGTTACGCACTGGAAGCAGTATCCTCCAGGTACCGAAAAGGTTTATTCTTACTTCGAATCCCGCGGAGGAAAATTCGGAGAGACAGTATTCTTCGGACTGCAGTACTTTCTGGAGAGGTATATCGAGGGACAGGTGGTCACAAAGGAGAGGATAGATGAGGCGGAAGCCATTATGAAAATGCACTTCGGCAACGCATCGTTATTCAACAGGAAGGGCTGGGAGTACATACTTGATGAGCATGGCGGTTATCTGCCGGTTAGCATAAAGGCCGTTAAAGAAGGTACTGTAGTTCCAACGCATAATGTCCTGATCACTGTAGAAAACACAGACCCTAATTGTTACTGGCTTACCAACTATCTCGAGACACTCCTAGTACAGACATGGTATCCGACAACTGTTGCTACGCTTTCAAGGGCTATAAAGCTGCGTATAATTGATTATCTTGAGGAGACAGGCACTCCTGAATTGGCTGGATTCAAGCTCCATGACTTCGGTTTCAGGGGCGTGTCATCCGTTGAGTCTGCAGGTATAGGCGGAGGAGCACACCTAATCAACTTCAAGGGAACGGACACTATGGCTGCATTGGTGTTCCTGCGCAACTATTACGGAGCTGAAATGCCTGGATTCTCAATACCTGCGGCGGAACATTCCACCATTACTGCCTGGGGAAGGGAACATGAGGCAGACGCGATGAGGAATATGCTTGAGCAGTTCCCCGAAGGCACAGTTGCAGTGGTATCGGACTCGTATGACATATTCAAGGCGTGCAGCGACATATGGGGGAAGGTTCTCAGGAGCGACGTAGTGAAACGCAATGGTACGCTAGTAATAAGGCCTGACTCCGGAAATCCACCAGAGGTTGTAACAAAAATCCTGGACATACTGGGCGACAGGTTTGGATATACGGTCAACGCGAAAGGCTACAAGGTGCTTTTGGATAATGTTCGGATCATACAGGGAGACGGAATGGACTATGAAATGGTGGGTAGTATCTTCAGCGCAATGAAGGAACGCGGCTGGTCTGCGGACAATGTATCATTCGGCATGGGCGGATCCCTGCTGCAAAAGCTCAACCGCGATACACAGAAATTTGCCTTCAAATGTTCAAGCGTGATGGTGAACGGAGAGGAGCGCGACGTCTACAAAGAGCCGATAACAGACCCTTCCAAGAACTCGAAGGCAGGGAGGCTGAAGCTCCTGCGCACTGCGGACGGTTCCTACTCAACAGCAAAGGAAAGTACGCCTGGAAAAGACCAGCTCGTCGAAGTTTTCAGGGACGGCAGACTTCTAAGGAGGCAGACGCTTGATGAGATAAGGGCCAGAGCTTCAGCAACGCCGGAGCTCCAAAAGGTTTTGAGTGCAAATCCAGCACCAAAACTGTATACGAAGCATTAAAAGCGGAGCTTGAGGCGCAAGGGCAGGGAGAAGGGCGTACCGCTGGACGAGTCCTTTAAATGTTTGTAAAGCCTGTCGAAATTGATCATGTATAGGTCAAGTGAATCGAATCTTCTGTCTTATCTCTGCCCTTAACGAAATGTCTGTTATTGGCATACTTTGTTTTATCTGTTTCCTAACCCTTTTTTCCAACTCCTTTCTGGCTTGGTTCTCTCTTTCCAACCTCTTGTCTGTCATTTACTGGGACTGAGAGCGCTTTATGGAGTTCCTTGGCGTGTTCTATCACTTTCCTGCCCTTTTCAGTGGTCCTATAGGTTATTACCCTCCTTCCGCTCTTGGACTTGGTTATAACCTCCTCAAGGGCCTTCGCGGCCAGGAGCTCTGAGAGCCTTTTTGAGACAGTTGCAGAGCTTAGGTGCCTGCCCTTTATCGTTATCCTTGTGAAATCATTGAAAGACTTAGGCACGTTGCCGTCGGCAAGCTGCAACATCTCCAGAATCCCTCTTATTATTATCATATTTATCGCCAGTGCGCTTTTAAAGATTATTGATTAAACGTCGTAGTATATAATACTTGTATCTAGTATATAATACTTTGTATCGAATACTTTAGATACTAAAGTATAATATAAAATAGCAAAGCATTATATACTAAAGTAAAGAAGTATATAAGGATGTATAAATCATTGTAATAGGTAATAAAATGAAAAAAACAATACATGAGATAACTCATTTCGAAATTCCGGCAAAAGATCCGGAAAAGTTGAGAAACTTCTACGCCAATGTATTTGGATGGAAATTCAAGAATGCAGCCGCACAGAACATGCAGTACTGGAACATAGCCACTGGAACCAAGCACATACCGGGGGTAAACGGAGGACTGTACAAGAAGGGCAGCCAGAACCAGACGCCTGTCAACTACATCAGCACGACAGACCTCAATGAATCGATGGCAGAGGTAGAGAAACAGGGAGGCCACATAACCGTAGGCAGGAAGGAGGTAGTGGGTCAGGGATTCACTGCTGTAGGAGAAGACCCTGAAGGAAATCCGATCGGATTGTTCGAATCGAAAAGCAGGGGCAGGTTCAGGACGAGGGGAACGCAGAGCCAGAGCGGAGCAAATAGAGTAAAGTCCGAACGCAGACAGGACATGAGGGCTGACAGCAAGTAACCATGAAGATGGGAACGGGCATCATACTGGTTTAGGAAAGGCTAGAGGGAGCACATTACTCCGACCATTTAAGCATCCAAACCGGCAATAGCTCGAAGAATGATTAGGCAGATTAGGAATAGAAGGAATTATATTGAAAATGTGATCGAATGAGCGCAAATACTGGATATGGGATAGGGTTACTCTTGGCTATAGTGCTAATTGCACTTATACTGATATTGGTGCTGCCTCTCGCTGGTGGGCTGCTCTATGGGCTGCTGCTGAATACCGTAGTGGGATTCATCGTTATATTCCTTGTAAATGCGATTTTCGGCCTTGGGATAAAGTATGACCTGCTGGTATTGGTCTTTGTAGCAATATTCGGGCTACTTGCAGTTGCAATACTGATAATACTAAACCTTCTCGGCGTAAGCTCTGGAAACAAGTCTTACAACAAGCGTCAAGGCAAGAGGACTGGAGGAAGTTAATAACTTAGCATGGTTGCATGGGTTTTATAGCAAGATGCACGGGACAGTTTTCACTGGCGAAGACGTAGCTAGAATCTATGAAGTAGTGGGACCGAAGTTGAGAAGTGGCGCGCTTGTGAGGAACAAGAACATACAATATCTATACGAGATAGGAACGGCGGGCTTTTAAGGAAGCAGACGCTTGATGATATAAGGGTCAGGACTTCGGCGTCGCCGGAGCTCGCTCTTGGTCTAAATGGCAGCCGGAAAGTATGCCGCAATATGCAACCCTAAATGCCGAACCATTATTTAGTATTTGCTGGCAATTCTTTAACGGTAAATTTATGCATGATTATTTGGTTTTCTTTGACAAGAGGTTTTTGGATCAGATTATAAAGGAACTCGAAAACCTATCCTCAAAATCTTACAGGATAGAGAGCTACCTTTCGGATGACGTGGTAGTGGCTAGCATGGAAGTTGAGTGGAAGGAGCTTGAGGCTGATTTTTCGAAAAATGCAGTATTTATAGAGAGGATATTGCCCATATATGCTAGGCTTAAGCCAGAGATAGATGAAAATTTCGCCTCGGAACTTTACACACTGCTGACTAAAATGGTGAATGGAGAAGCCGCAAGGCTGGAGGTGCTTAAGATAGGCTCTAAAGATACAAGGAATGCGAAAAGCATAGAGGTAGAGCTGGGGAAAAGGCTTGAGGGGATGGGAATACGCATGAGCATGGAAAGCCCTTCTCATATAGTATATCTCGTATTAGGAAATGACTGCTCCTACCTATCCATGCTCAAGTTTACAGATAGCTACAGCTCTTCCCTTGATAAATTCAGGAGCAGGAATATTGACGCTGAGCTGACCAGCAATAGGATAAACAGGGCGGAATTTAAGATATACGAGGCTTTCAACCAGTTCAATATAAGGCTGCCTGATAACTCCATAGCATTGGATATAGGTGCATCGCCCGGAGGATGGAGCAGGTTCCTGCTCAACAGGAATGCGAAGGTCGTAGCTGTTGATAATGGGCTCATAGATTATGCATCGATGCCCGAGGGAACTAAAATCGCAATAATCAAGGATAAGGATGCTGTGCTTAAAGATGATCAGTACCAGAGCATGGACATTTATAACATCGAGGAGCTTCCGGAATGTATAAAGGATTACGGACTTGTGCATTTCAGGAAAAGATTCGAGGATGTTAAGATATCGTCGCTCAAGAAGCTAGGCCCTTTCAGCATCGCGTGCATTGATGTGAATATATCTGCACAGGAATCAGCAGTAATGGCTGTAGTATGTGCAGAGACATTAGTGGAGAATGGATTACTGTTGTTAACGCTAAAAATGACTGATGACAACATAGAAAAGAGCATTATGAAAGCCAAGGAGGCGTTATCGGAAGAGTATACGAATATTATAGTAAAAAAACTGCCGCACAATAGGAAAGAATTAACATTGTTTGCGGTGAAAATATAGCTGTGATAGCATGATGCCGAACATAGATCCTCGTACGCTAAAAAACATGATGACAAAGATGGGAATAAAGTCATCCGAGGTTGACGCAGAGAAAGTGGTAATATCGTGCGCTGACAAGGAGATAGTGATAACAGATCCACAGATAACCATGATAGAGGCACAAGGGACGAAAAGCTTCCAGATATCAGGGGTTATTACGGAAAACGAAAAACACATCGAACTCGAGATAAGCGATGACGATATAAAGATGGTTATGGAAAGTTCTGGCGCAAGCGATGAGGAGGCCAGAAAAGCTCTTGAAAAGTCAGGAGGAGACATAGCCAAGGCAATACTTGAGCTTAAGGGCGGAAGCTAAAGCCTTCATACTGGATTCATCCAGTACGTATGCGCGTATGGTACGCCCATTATGCTTTTTATGTTTTCTTCATTTATCAGCTTATTTTTTATTGCGGATTTTATGGATTCCTCCCCAACGATATTGGCTGAATTGAATTTCGTATCCCGAGGTATGAATAACTCCTCTGGATCTGATAAGTCACCCACATAAAAATCGGAATAGTCTTTGAGGTCTAGGACCATGTCGTTTTCCTCAAGCACCTTGCCTATTAGCGATTCGTCGCACATGGCTATTATATCGCCCTCGTCAGTCTCGTGTATTTTTACGTATATTATGGAATTACCCGTATTTGTACATGAACAGTGTAGTGAACAAGTACATGAATCCATACACCATGAGCCAAACTCCCCCAGATATGTGGTTAGTTTTCGCAGCAAAGAAGCTAAGTATGAATATGAATGTGGCAAATGCCAGCTCTGTTTTTGTATTCATAATTGAAAATACAAACTTGCTTTTATCCGTATCGTTGTTCCTGTTCCATTTCATCCCGGGATTCTTTAGCATTATAGCTGCTATTGCAGCCTTGGTCCTTGAGAATGCAAGGGCGAAGTTTAGCGCAAATACCATGAAGCCTTTCTTGATCGAATTGAAGTAGATCTTTGTCATTATTACAGGGGCAAGGAATGACAGTACCAATGCTATAGATCCGAATATCTCCAAATCTATGCCAACATACCTTGGATTAAGTACCTGGCTTAAATTCAGGTTTACAAAAGGCACAGCAGAGAATACTATGAATATGGAGACTAATGTAAACATTATAAGTATTACGGATATGTAGTTCAGGCCGAATCCGTGCGTTATGTAATCCATGCTTGATATAGGTGACCCTTTTGCGCTTTTCCGGTTTTTAAAGAAGTATTTCAGGAATTGGGTATCGCCATAATTGTACCTCCATTGTTGCTTCATCAATTCGGTAAATTTGGTTATAGGCTTGCCATATGCGTATACCTTTGGTATATACATGCTCTTGTAATTGCATAGGTCAGATTTGAAGCTAAAGAATGTGTCTTCTATGACATATTCAGGGAAATAGCCTATGTCACGGAGGGACGACAGCCTTATTATTCCACATGAGCCTGCGAATATGGCAGTATTGTTTAGCGCCCTTGCTGGCTCTATGAACTTGAAGAAGAAACCATCAAAGATGTTTATGGAATCGGCAAAAAGATTTGCCT
Source organism: Candidatus Mancarchaeum sp. (assembly GCA_027364995.1). GTDB lineage: Archaea > Micrarchaeota > Micrarchaeia > Micrarchaeales > Micrarchaeaceae > Micrarchaeum_A. The sequence continues at coordinate 2,212 of DAHXOG010000023.1, read as the reverse complement.
TCCTATGGGTCTTTTCCGTCTGTATGTAAGATAGTTTAGGATCCTGGAAATATGGCAGCAAATCTTTCAGGAACTTTGGATTTGATAGCCGCTCATCGTAATCGAATATGGCTATGAATTCCTCCTTCATAATCTTGGCAAGGTTATTCAGCGCACCGGCCTTGTAGCCCTTCCTGTCAACCCTGTGTATATATTTGAAACTGTTTTTCCTTGCTATCTCTACCATTTCTTTCCTTATGGATTCATTAGTCGAATCGTCCAATAAATAATAATGTACCTTGTTCTTGGGATACTCCAGCCTTTTCAGGTTTGTAATTGTGTCATTAACGGTTTTGGGATTTTCATTATATACTGGCACAACTACCCCAACAGTGGGATAGCTGAGCATAGGCTTGAGGGTCTTCTTTATACGATCCAGATATGTGCCGTAGAAATAGGACTTGTAATATAGTATCGAAGCTGATATGTTGAAAAAACCGGAAACTACGGATAATATTGCAAAAGCTGTAGCAACTATATACATGTACATGTTTTTGGCGATTATGAAAAGGTATAACGAGAAGCCCAACCCTGCTAGAGCTAGCAGTATGAATATTATAACTGTTATTATGCGCAAGGTGAACTTGTCACCAAAGAACTTATTCTTCATTAATATCATTTGGCTTGTCAATCGCCTTATAAAGGGATTTTTAAACAAAGCTTTAATTACTTTCGCAGAATTGATGCAAGTTATAATCAATGCTTAATGTATTTTAACCATTGCCTATTATATCTTGGCAGCTATGAATAAAGAACTTACGCACAAAAGTATAATATTTCTTGCAGATATTTTGGTTTATTGTTTTCTTATGCCGGGATGGCGGAAACCGGTAACGCGCCAGTGCTATGCGGCGAAACTCGAGATCTGGTTTCCTTCGGGAAGTTTGGGTTCAAATCCCAATCCCGGCGCAGTGTAGCTGTTGTATGCATCTGCTTATGGTACTGCTTATCATTCCGCATCTATGAATTCAGAGAGGAGGACCGTTGCGTAAGAACCAGAGGGAAGAGAGAATTTGAATCTTGCATAGCCTTCACCGTTTTCTATTGAAAACGCTTTATATGGCGCGAACGCCACCCTGAAGGAGCCCTTAGCCCTTAATTCCGGAATATGCTTGATCCTGAACGAGTCTTTGCTTATGCCATATTCTTCTAGGAGCTCCTTTTCGTATTCTGATATTTCTTTTGTATCATAGCCGATTATGTTTAGCGCCATGAAGCCTTTTCGCTCATTTTCAATCCTTCTTATTGATGAGTAATCAGGAAAGCCATATTGGTCTGGAAGGCACGTAAGCATGTTGCGATTTGTTTGGGTATCTCCTGCCTTTACTAGCTCTTCCACCTCTTTATTGAATATCTCCGATTCAACTGAATGTACGAACATCATGAGCAGCTGCCTCGGCAGCCTTGAAATTGCAGCCTTGTAGTTAGGGCCATACTTAGAAAGGTAATCCAGAACTGCGCGCTCGTACTTTAGGTGCATTGGGAAATAGCTTAATGCTCTCTTGAAGTCCATTTCCGAAGATAGCCTCTGCCTTGCTTCTGATGCCTCTGCGCTGCGCTCGTTAGAAGTATCTGTAAGGAATCCCATCACTGCCTCTTGGAAATCTCCCTTGAGCATTGACAGCCCTATGCTCGTATTAGTGTTCCTTGAACCGAATCTCTGCTTCCCGTAATAGTTTGGAAAAATGCCGTTAAGCTCCGCTTCCGTTTTTGAAAAGCTTTCGGCGTTGCCCGAGTTATTCCCTCTAGCGGTTATATCAAAACTGTTGCCTTCCAGATCCCCGAGCTTTACCCCGACGCTTGACTTCCATGCGAAATTTATCTTTATGTCCTTGATTGCTATGGATAGCAGCTTATCTGCATCGGATTCTGAAATGCTGCATAGTTGCGTAGATATGGATTGGCGGTCCTTTGTGCCTGCAAAGCTTACGGATTTCCTTCCTTTGCCAACGGCATTGGCGATTGCCCCGAGGGCCTGCAATGTATTCCAGCCTTTTTTCTGGAGGCCGAATACCGTAAAGCCGGCGCCTTCAGGATAGCTTAGCTCGCTTCTAGTGTATTGCGCATCCAATAATAATGTATTGAACGACTTCGTTATTTCGTTAACTATGAAATCCTCAGGAGCGGATTTTATGGATAGCGTAGGCTTTTTGGAATTATTTATGCTTAACAG
>DAHXOG010000022.1 GCA_027364995.1 Candidatus Mancarchaeum sp. | reverse complement strand
TTTAACCGGATCGGACAGGAATATTATAGAGAAGAAGCTTTCTGATCTGGTCAGCGAGCATTATCCAAAGGCCGGAGAGGAGAAAAATGTCGAGGAAGAGGACGATAGCACTTTCGAGATAATAGAAAAATAGGCATTGCTTACATCATAGCATGAAAATCTTTTTTTAATTGCTTGCCGGAAGCGCATGGAATGGGTATGGTGCTTCAATCGAAAAGGTTCGATGTTGCATCTTCCATTGATATGAGCTTCACGTAGCCAGCCGAGATGTAGAGCTTGAGCTGTTCCGCCCCTGGATCGCTGATTGAGTATAATTCGTCCTTGAAATCCTCAAGCTTGTCGTCGTTTATGAACGCTATGTACGTCTTTGAGTTCGCGGACACTGGTATATTCTTGTACTTGCTTGACTGCGCGTATATGATTATGTTGTTGCGCTCGTTGTTTATGACTACCTCCATGTCAGAGGTTTGGCTTATATCCAGATCCGTGAAGACGTGAGCGTGCGTAACCATGTATAGCCTCAGCTTTTTGAATGTAGCCAGATACTCTATATCGTGCTTGCTTTCGGTTGCCCAGTTGCTGGGCGCGTACAGATTGTCGATGGCGAGCAGCATGCCGTTGGCAACTAGCTGGTCCAGCAGTATTTCAACGTTCGATATGGTGAGGTTTACGGGTATTCCGTTGTACCTTATGTTGCTTGCTATTGCAAGCTTTACCTCATTGGTAGACAATGGCATATACCTCCAATGGTAATATGTATTCAGTTTTTGGAACGATGACACAACTTCCTGCGGGTTTAGCTCTATATACGTCTTTTGCTGCTTTGGCATATGCGGCACGTCTATGAAGAAGTCATCCCTGTTTGGTGCCTTTATCATAGTGACCAATAGCAACACAAGCACTACCGCTATTATCAGCGCTATGTCCTTCGATGTTATCCTTATTACTGGAGCTGGATTGCTTGTTACATACGAATAGTTTTTCGATTCCATTTGTACGCTGAAATTAAGTTTGCCGAATTGCTCTCCCACGCCTTTGGGCAATGCGTAATCTATCGACCCGTTGGTCAATGTTCCATTCAAAGGATACTTCTTGTTCAATGTTATAGTATAGGCAAGATTCGTCAGCGGCGTGCCATCCGAATCCAAATAGAAGTTGAATCTGCTTGAGGTATAGTTCGAGTATGTTTCCGTTATGTTTATTGGAGGAACATTGAACAGCGCTGACGCGTAGATGTTGTCGGAAAACCCTTTAAGCTGCATTATGTATTCCCCTGGAGAAAATGACGATTTTATGAGTTTGACGAATGTGTAATTCCCAGAGGCCGAGATTGCCGAGAGAGGTATTGTTGATACCTTAACCATATTGGATGTATATATCGATAAATGGGGCTGTATGGTTATTGGCGTTGTCGAATGCGTATATATCTGCATTGTAACGGATTGTGGACTTCCCAGTATGATCTTTGTCGGCAGCGCTATGGTGCCGTTGCTTACATAGCTTGCATGCTGGTTTATGTATGTATATATGGACTTGTTCGCCGTGCCATAGCTTTTGTTGGTGTAAACCCTGATGTGCAGAAAGCCGTTTGATAACGATTCGGCATTTAAGTACGTGTAGTTTATGCGCGGATTAAGCATCTCTATGCCTATGGATCCGGAAGTGCTTTTTGAGGCATTGACGGTTACATTTGCCGTGCCATAGGCATAGCTTGGCAGCCAGAATGATGTTGATACTGCTTTGGCCATATCAGATGCTGCATCCGAAGGCGTAGGCCATGAATTCAGATAATTTGAAAATGCGACTATGCTCCCATTGAAGGCGTTGGTGTAGCTGACAGGGCCATAGCTCTTTCCGGATGTGAACGAGAATGTGGGGGAGTCGAATGCAAATATGCTGTTTGATGATGAAGGAGATGTCGTAAGCATGTATGATGGAATCCTCGTATTTGGGACTATTACCCCGTTCTGAAGCACCACGCTCGAGAACCCTTCGCCAATGTATACGATGCTCGTACCCTTGTCTAGAAGGTAATGGATTAATGTAATGCTGCCATTGCCATAATCGCTAAGCATGGCGCTCGGCATTAGGCCATTAGGCACTATCAGTATTGAGTCGTTTTTTATACTTGGAAGAAATGATTCGTTTATTATTGTTAGGTTGCCTACCTCCGAGCCAAGCCCGTAAAGCCTCATGTATGATTGTATGCCTGATGCAAATGCGCTGAAGTCTCCGCAGTTGACGCAGCCGCTTGTGGAGGCATTTAGCAGGTATATATGGCTTGGAAATGGGGACTTCAATACAGTGGCATTGAAATACGCATTGCTCATATTCGCAATGTTATAAGATACTCCAACATACGGCGCAACATATAACGCATTGTCATAATCCAGCAATGCCTGGTAGCTGACGTATGAGCTTAGCGCCGTAGGCACGACTACAGGAGGAGGCGGTGGCACTATCTTAATATGGCTGAGCTCTATTGATAAATATACGCCGCTGCCAACCACGGCTATGATGAATACCGCAACGATTATTATTATGATATTCCTGAGTTTTGCCAAACCAAAAGCACCTTTATTCCTTTTCCTTCTTTGTCAGGGCCTTGACAAAAAGGCGCGTCAAAAAGTTCTGCTTGGGGCCTATCCTCTTAGTTATCTCGTATACCCTTATATAACGTACCCGCTTATTGACCCTAGCTATGTATTTCATTTCTAACCCTTGAGCTCTATGTAACCTGTAGTGACCATCCTGTTGAGCATCTGCTCTATCCTTGGCGCAGGTATCTTGTACGACTTTGAAAACTCCATTATGTCTATGGTATTGTTATGCGCGTCGATCCAGTCCTCGAGCATCACCATTAGGGATTCGTCCGAGTATGTTTCCAGCGAGCTTAGCTTTTCCTTTAAGTCCCTGTTCTCCGCCACTGCCTGCGACGCCTGCACAGTTAAATTCTTGTTTGAAGAGGTAAGCTCTATGTTAAGGCGCTTCAGTTCCCTGTATTCGTTGAACAACGAGTCATAGTTGTTGAACAACGCGCTGTAATTCTGCGATAATGATCCGAGAAGGTCGTCTATAGTAGAATCTATGTATTGGTATAAACCTGCCGGATCTGCATAATAAAGGTCCGTAATTAGCGATAGTACTCCCAAAAGGTTTTTGACTACATAGAGCTTCCTCATTTTCTCGCTGGTATCCAATGCTATTGAGTATTGGACATTTATCGAATCAGGCCTTAATGTTATTATGAAGAACAGGAATGGATTCTTCTGCATGTCCCTGCTTTCTATGCTTAGGAGGACTAGGCTGTTGTCGCTATTTATCTTTACGGAGAACATCTGCAATGTCGAAAAGCGCTGCGCTATGCTTTGGAAGTCTCCAGTGAGCGTGGCGTTTAGCGAGAACTCGGCAATCTTCGGCTCTATTATACCTGTGTCTGCCATCTGAATACCTTTTATGATAGTAAAACTTAAAATCAATTATTATATTTTTTGCTTGAGGAATTTAATTCCTTGCGTTTTTCGCTTTTAGCAAGTTTCAGCCCTGGCATATAGCTTAGCAGCGAAAGCACATACATCAGTATTATTATTCCTATGCCTGCTGCGACTGCGCCCAGATCCCTGCCTGTTATTATTAACAGCGCCGCAAATATGACGCCTATTAATATATAGGATACTGTTTTCGAATTGTACGAATCCCTTGCCTTTTTGTACTTCACATAGCAGTCCTTGCAGACCACTAATCTGTAATTCTTCTCGTTATGCGTAATGTTGCGCTTGAACCAGCGCATGGCATTTATGACATGGTCCGGCTTTACCTCTAGGCCGTCGACTTCCTTGCCGCATATTATGCATCTTGGCTCCTTCTTAATGCTCTCCTTCTTCATGCTTATCTCTCCGTATATCAATCGAATTTGATAGTGGCCTCGAATATCCTTCCAGTCTCGGCCATTAGCTTTTGCTCGTCCATCCCAGTAAGCGTATAGTTTATCGAGACATCATCCATGCCGAGCCTCCTGAGTATATTTGCTATTACCTCGCGTTTTATGTTTACCTTTTCCAGCATTCCTGCGAACGATATTGCGTTTATGTGCCTGTGCATCTTCTCCATGTCTGAAAAAAGCCTTACGATATTGTTCTCATCGACCTTGTATGCCGTGAGTATTCTCCTCAGCTCCTGCCTGCTTATCGTGTATGTATCCTTAGCCATTGACAGCACCTATCGAAGACATTATTCTCGATATTAACAAGTCCTCTATGCTCAGGCTCTTAAGGAATTGCACAGCGTCCGTAGTGGTTATCCCGTTGGACATGAGCAGCCTCAAGAAGTCCAGTATCTTCATTGACCTGTTCTGGTCATTTAATGCAGTGAATATGGAATTTATGGCTTCGGAGCTTATATTGTACTCTATGAACTTGTTTTTCAGCTCCTCTTCCTCGAACTGGTAGTCCTTTTGTATCATGCCTGCAGACTGCTCGCTCTGCGTCAATATGTCCGTTATGTCAAGCGTGTATATATACAGTGGCTCTTCGCCCTTTATCCTGTCCAGGACGAATATCTCAGGGAATCTTAAGGATGTTTGGAAAGCCATGTTTACTGCAGCCTGTCCAACTCCGAACTTGCTTATTTCCGTGCGTATGAAGTCCGAGAAGTTTATCGACCCTTGTATGTAATTAAGGAATTTTTCGAACCTTATCCTAAGTATGAATGTGGTGCCTACGTTTGAGAATATCGCCTCGTTTATATCCGTTGGGTTTTGCGACGCCACTATAAGCCCGAACTGGTATTTCCTGCCCTCCCTCACTATCATGACAGCATCGCTTTTCTCGTCTCCCGAGATCTTCCATGCCTCGTCAAGCACCACTAGCGTCTTAAGGCCTTTTGAATCCACCCAGCCCTCGAAACGCATGCGCTCTTTTAATGTCTGCAGTATGAATAATGCTGCAAGAGCCCTGAATTTCTCGTCAGGAAGCCCTGAGAGGTCTATATCCACAAGCCCTGAGCTGGCGAGCTTGGCCAAGTCTATCGTGCTCTTCCTCGCAAAGAAGTCCTCCCCCTCCCTAGAGAATTGCCTTAACCTATATATGGCGTTTTCCAGCTCGGCAGGGTATTCGTATGTCCCTTCCTGCAATTGCTCCTCAAGTATCGATATGGCGTCCTTCAATGTCGGCGCATCTTTGCCATCCGGTGCTGGCTCCGAAATTATGAATCCGGCATTCGTATACGCCTGCTCTATGGCCTCCTCCGTGAGCCTGCGCTGCTCTGGGTACATCGCTATATCGGTAAGTATCTCGAATGACGTGATGATCTGCTTTACCCTGTCCAAAGGCTTCATTCCTGACAGGTCCAGTATGTTTATGTAGTCTCCCTTTCCCAGCGATACTATAGTGCCGTTGCTTTGCTTGACCCATGCCTTGTACTCCGCAGCCCAGTCTATTATTACGGCGTTTGTGCCCCATATGTAGTTTGCCCTTATTAAGAATGTCTTTACGAAATAGCTCTTTCCTGCTCCTGTTATACCCACTACCGCTATGTGCGGGTTCGTAAGGTTGGCGAAGGACCAGCTGAACGGAACCTTGAAAAGCTTGGTGTTGCCTATGAATATTGCCTTGAACGGGTCGTTTATCAATACGTTGGCAGGAGGCTCCGGCGGCCTTGATATGAATGCCCTCTTGCCTATTTCGTTGCTCATTATATTTTGTAATTTTAATATGCTCATTTCAACACCGTCTAGCTTTGCTGGTCAAACATTGCGGTAAGCTGCTTGAATTCCGTAGGTATGGAGAAATTGAAATTGAATAGGGAGTAAAGCTCGCGCCCTATTATCCTTGTGGTTTCCACGTCCATGGCGCTGAACGACAGCCTTAATTGGTCCAGTTGCGATGTTAGCGCATCCAGGGACGCCTTCTCGCTTACGCCTATCGCCGTGGTTTCTACATACATTATTGTTGCTATTGGCTTTTCGCCCTGCGATATCCTGTCTATCTTTGACTGTATTATGCTCATGTTCCTCCTTATCTCAGTCACTGCAGTTTCGCTGGAATTGTTCTGCATTGCCCTCGAAAGCTGGAATTCCTGGTACGAGCGCTTGCCCTCGAGCTCGTCCCTTATCTTCTGCACGTCTAGCCCAGAGGCGAGTACGTGGAACTTGAACGGGAAATCTATGTTCATCACCATGCGCTCCCATGCCTCCGGCGCGCCTATCATTTTGCTCTCATCGTCCTCAGGAGCCTGTTCGGCCTTGAACGTATAGCTGAAAAGGTTCGCGGTCATGTATCCAGTCGCATAGAATATCCCGTTGACCTCCTTTATCACGGCGTTCTGCTGCTTGTTTATCGTGTAGTCCTTGGCAGGCCTGAAGGTTATGCCAAATAACGACGTGATTGCTGAGAAAAGCCTTGCATCGATCCAGTTCATGGCTATTATGAACAATGCCGTTATGATTAATAGCAGCAAGCCTATGTCATAGAGTATGCCCTTGCCCAATGCCGGCAATGCTATGAATCCGAACAGTATTATTATAAGGGAGAATAATAGAAGTATAAGTTTTATTTCGTCCATTATATTACCTGCTCCTGTATATTCTTGCTTATCTGCTCTGTTACTGTGGATATCGGTATCAAGTATTCGGGCTCCACGAACCTCAGAAGATCCGTACCAGTTATTATGCTCGGCGGCACCCCGAATATGGAGCCTACACCCGACATTAACTCCCTTGCCTTCTGCTGCGCGAGGCTTGATGCCTCGTATTCCTTTGAGCCGGTTGCAGATACCGTTATATAAGTGCTAAGCTCGAACGAATAGCCCTTGCTTATGCTGTCGAGCATGTTGCGCCACATTGCGAGCTTGCCCCTCACCCTATCAAGCTCGTTCTTTGGGGCGTCATGTGATTGCAGCTCCGCCTCCTCGTTCTCAGTCATAGTTATGGTTTCCTTGAGCTTCTGTATGTATGAATCCTTGTTCATTACATAAAGCTCTGTGGTGTAGCGTGTAGGAACCTTTGCCAGACCCACAAGCCTGCTTATCTGCTGCGCAAAGTCAAGCTTTTCGTCGTCTCCCATTTCCGTTGCCGACCTGTACACAGGTATTGATATGTAAACAGTAGCTATAAAGTCTTCCCCTGATTTTTTAAGTATAGTGTCTCCGGATTGCGCAAGCCAATATGGATTCTCGTTGCTTAGCACCAGGTGCTTTTTGTGCTGCTTGAACAATGGCGACAATATATACGAATAATATCTCGACGTGAATGCCATGGCGTCGAACAGCAGCGCTATTATGAATATTATTATTTTTATGTAAGCGGGAATAATGAGCGATGGCGCCAGCATTACTATGCCTAGCAATATAGCAGATACGATTATCAGCCCAAGGAACATGCCTATGTAGTTTACCATCAAATCACTAGCTTATACCTTTCAAGTTTTATAAATTTACCTATTGCCCATATCGCTTATATGAATTTGGCGCGAGCCCTGCTGCTCATGCGCGCCGCTCCTCCTATGAAATCCGCGAGCTGTATTACGAAAGCGTATGTGACTGCACTTATCAGTGCAGGATAGAACAATATGAGAAGCCAGAAGCTGCTTAATGCGCTCTGCACGGAAGAAAGCTCTACGGCAAGAGGACTGGTAGACGAAGCCGCATTGTTAAGCGCTCCCTTGCCTACGCTGTACCTGTTGATCAGCGCCGCCTGTGCGTTTAATTGCGCTGCCGCATGGGGCGCAGTGAAATAGAAGGCCACGGCAAACAGCAGCGGCATGACGAAATAGAAGCCTGCGGCTAGGGCTATCATAATGCCGCCTAGCGACCTCGTAGGCATAAGTATCCTGAGTATCACTCCGGGAATCAAAAATACAGGTATTGCAGCGACGGCGAAGAATACTATAAGGTAATATTCCGCATATAGTGCAAGGATGCCATCGTATATGAAGCTGGATACCACTGCAACAGGCTCTATAAAATATATATCGAGAGAAATCAGGGAAACGGATACAACAGAGCTAATCGAAATTGCTCTGGAAGTGATAGGGTTTGCAACTTTAACGGAAAGCGTGGTTAGGTACACATCGTAGTTATAGGCATGGAATAATGAGGTATAGACATTCTCCCCAGAATTTATCGTGGTTGTTATAAGGTGGAGCGCCACAGCATATGGATTTATTGCCCCTACGAATAGCCCAGGAATCAATCCAAATATGACTGCGCTTACGTATACGAAAAGCGCTATTATTATTGCGCTTGCAACTGCTTCATAAAGTTCCCCTATGCCGAAATTGCGTATTCTGTTGTCCTTTATGGCAGCACCTATCATGAATATAATCCCTGCAATAAGGAACGCTATCATTACCACTATAAGCGCTATGGGTATGTCTCCCTTCCATGATAGATATAATGACTGGTTTATCGGGCAATACCATGGTTCTGAAGAGCCAAGGCTTTGCGACAAGTTCTGCGGCAGAAAACCGCATTGTATTACCGCTGTTGAGGTTGAGGCGCAGGCTATATACCCAGAGGGACAGCCATTTGTCGGGCCTTTGGTCTGATAGCCGCAATTCGAGGGGCATGAATACCCAGATGTTGGAGATACGCATTCTTCACATGAATAGTATGCAGTTGTAGTTGTGCTGGTAGTTGTTGTTGATGTAGTCGTAGATGTTGTTGTGGATGTTGATGTTGTTGTAGTGGATGTTGTTGTGCTTGTTGTTGTAGGTACAGAGGTTGTTGGTATCGATGTTGTGTATATTGATGTGCTTGTAGTGGTAATAGTCCTACATAATGATACCCTTTGATCAGTAGTCCCAGGGCAAATATAATGTG
>DAHXOG010000021.1 GCA_027364995.1 Candidatus Mancarchaeum sp. | reverse complement strand
GTTCAAGGCTTACAGCGAAAGCTACTCATGGATGCTGACCATAGCAATGGTAATAGCCACTTATGGGATCGCATCGTTCATAGGGTTCAATGGGGCAATAACCATATTCGTTTTTGGAATATTGTTCAGCAATATAGGCTCCATAAAGCCAAGCACCGATCCCGTACACGAGCCTACGTTCGTGGAAAGGTACCTTTCCATGCCATATAGCATAGAGCACGTCAAGGATTACCAAAAAGAGATAGTATTCTTCACGAGCACATTCTTCTTTGTTTACATAGGGATGCTTTTTACATTGAAGGGGATATTCGTAGATGATATAGTTTTTGCAGCAATGATAACGTTTGTTGTAATGCTTGTGCGCTTTGCCGGAGCCGGGATGCTCAGGCCTTATCTGTCTAGCGATGAGAAGGAGGCATCGATGCAGAAAAATTTCATATCGTATAATGTTGCAAGAGGGCTGTCGCCAGCCATAGTTGCAACGTTGCCGCTTGCTTATGGCATAGTCATACCCGGCTTCCTTGATTCGATATTCCTGGTAATATTGATAACGAACATTGCCTCGACAGCCGGCATATTTATAGCGTATAAGCGAAAGCCTTTGGAAATAGTCAAGGCCAAACAGCAGGGGCAGCCGGCATAAAAAGGTAAAACGTATATAAATGAAATGAGATAATAGGACGGTGTATAGTTGCACAGATATATAAAGGGGGCAAGGAGTGAAAGGGAGCTCATAAACACGCTTTACGGAAAGGACTATTCAGTCATGAGGAGCGCAGGAAGCGGAGTGAATTCACTAAGCCCGGACATAATAGCGTTTAAGGGCTGCAAGGGCTTTGCTTTTGAATGCAAGGCCTGGGACAACGGCAGGCTTGCCATAGAGCATGAAAAATTTGATGTGCTTAAGAAATGGGAGTCCAATACCGGTATGGAGACCATGATTGCGTGGCGCATGAGTGGAAAGGGATGGTTTTTCATAAAGTTATCCGAGATGAAAAGGACCGAAAAGGCTTATTCAGTAACAAAAAATGTAGCGCTTAAGATTAACAGGCGCATGGATTACCTGCCGGGCTGCTAATTCTTATATATGGTTCGCATGGGCTGGAGTAAAGGCTTATATACCTATCATAACCAATCTAAAAAGTGAATATATAACACTGCAAACTAGGCATCATGAATGCTATAGGTGTTTTAAATGTGGCATTATCTTATAAATAATTTTTACAATTCTGCCTTTTACGCTAATCGTATTGACAGTAAAGCTATCGCTCTAGCCAGTTTAGTTGGCATGAGCGGCGATGATGCCTTTTTAGACTACCAATAGCCCATACAGATACTAATTTAGCAGGGTGGTAGATATGGCAAAAACATACATAGATATAGTAAAATACATGATAGAGGCGAGATTTGACATCTCCGGTTCGGTTGAAAAGCCTGATATTATAGGAGCCATTTTTGGACAGACTGAAGGGCTTTTGGGCCCTGATTTGGATTTGAGAGAGCTCCAGAAAAATGGAAAGATAGGCCGCATAGAGATAGAAAGCGGCAACAACAATAACAAGACTTATGGCAAATTAAAGCTGCCTAGCTCGTTGGGTAAAGTGGAGACGTGCATACTTGCGGCAGCCATAGAATCCGTAGATAGGGTAGGCCCGTTCGAGACTAATTTTAGGATAGATAAGATAGATGACACAAGAAACGAAAAGCGCAGCAAGGTAATAAACAGGGCCAAGGAGCTGGTTAAGTCGTTATTGGCAAATGTCATACCTGACAGCAAGGAGATAAGCGATATGGTGGAGGCGGATGTCAAGTCAAGCATTGTCACCACTTACGGCAAGGATAATCTTCCGGCAGGGCCAGACATAGAAAAAAGCGACGATTTGATAATAGTTGAGGGAAGGGCTGATGTAGTCACACTGCTCAAAAGCGATATCACGAATTGCATAGCGGTCGGTGGAGCCACGGGAACCATACCGAAGACCATAATTGATCTATGCAGGCAAAAGGACGTCACATTGTTCGTGGACGGAGACCGCGGAGGAGATATAATAATAAAAAGCATCTCTAACGTTGCTGACCTGGATTACGTGGCGAAGGCCCCTGACGGCAAGGAAGTGGAAGAGCTTACCCGTAAAGAGATAATAAAGGCGTTGAGGTCAAAGATACCCTATGAGCAGACAGTCATAGGAAAGCAGCATATTATGGAAGAGCAGAAACAGCAGGGCAACAACCATAACGACAGCAGAAACCATAACGAAAGCGGAAATTTCGCTAGGCACGATAAGCGCCAAGGGCAAAGAAATGATAAGGCAGAGCGTGAGAATTACAAGCGCGAGGATAGGCAGTACCCCAGCCAGAACCATCATGTCGAATACGCACAGGAACGTAATGAGGTTCTAAGCCCTAGCGAGATAGCGACGAACATGCATGATAGCAAAGACAGGAACCAGAGGCATGTGGAAAATATAGACATTGTCGGTGAGGTCGAAGACGCCAAGGAAGAGATTGGTGAGATAGGATTCGAAAAAAGGTCAAGCGCACCCAAGGCTTCGGAAAGCTATATAACTGCATTAGTAGAGCTTAAGAATACGCTCAGGGGAAGGCTGTATGACAACAACGGCAAGCTCATAAAAGAAACGCCCATAAGGGATTTGATACAGACCATACAGGAAATCGATGGCGCAAATGCCGTTGTCTTTGATGGAATAATAACCCAGCGCCTAATAGAGCTTGCGTACGGGAAAGGTATACGCGAGATCTACGGGATAAGGTCAAGCCAGATAACCAAGAAATACGACGACTTATTGCTGTATACAAGGGAGCAGTGATTATGCTGCTCCTTTCTCTTTATTTTTTTATTTATAAAATCCATAATTGGCAGTAATTAACGGTTGGATATTATTGCGCATAGATATTATTTCAAGTAAAAGCCATTTTATAAAGATATAAATACTTAATGATTTAAATCTAAACTAGTTTAAATTTAAACTATAACGCTTAAAGGGAAATCGATGGAACCGAAGCACAAGCCATTTGCAGAAAAATACATGAGCAAGGAAATGCGCAGGATGATATTCAAGCTAATGCTATTGAGCGAGATAAAGGAAAAAAAGCGCTACCCATACGAGTTAATAGAATTAATGGCCGATCCCAAGAAAGCGAAATTCATGGGCTCTAAAAAAAGCGACATAAAAAACGACATATACAATATAGTGAGGATGCTGGAAAAATCAGGATATATAAAGCTGGTCGTTTCCAAAAAGCGGAGCGACAAGAAGTATTATAGCATAACCCCGGAAGGCAGGGAAGCATTGGTCAAATCCAAAAAATTAATGTTAAGGTACATGAAGGAACTTGTAAAACTCATAAAATGAATGATCGCATGCCAAAGGACATAATAGTTGTTAGCGGACTTATAAAGAGATTCGGCAGCTTTACCGCAGTTGACGGAATAGACCTTAGGATAAAAGAGGGCGAAATCTTCGGGTTGCTTGGGCCAAACGGGGCAGGCAAGACTACAACCATAAACATGATTTTAGGGCTTATCGACCCAACAACGGGAACGATAACCATAGACGGGTTCAACATACTCAAGCATCGCGAGGTCATAAAGGAGAAGATGGGATTGATGACCCAGGAGACCGTTGTTGATGGGGATTTGACAGCAAAACAGAACCTTGAGATAATCGCGGAGCTTTACGATATGAAGGGCAAGGATAAGGACCATGCAGTAGACAATGCGCTGGAGGAGGCGAGGCTTAGCGAATTCAGGAACGCGAAGGCAGGCTCATTCTCAGGAGGAATGCAGAGAAGGCTCAATCTTGTGAAGTCCATGATACACAATCCAAGCATATTGGTATTGGACGAGCCGACAACTGGGCTTGACGTACAGAACAGGGTAGACATGTGGGACAGGATAAGGAAATTGAACAAAAACGGAGTAACCATAATATTGACTACACAGTATCTTGAGGAAGCGGATTCGCTATGCAATAGATTGGCCATAATAGACCATGGCAAGATAAAGGCATTGGGGACCCCTGCGGAGCTTAAGAAAATGGTCAGTGAGGGAAACGTAATAGACATATCATTGAGGTTTGAGGATATAGAAAAGGCGGCAAACGCAATAAGGAAGAATTTGGGAGTCGATGTCAAGATAACAGCGGACAGGATAAGCATAAGCGCAGGGAAAGAGGATGTCAAGCAATTGAGCAAGATGGTTGCCTTGCTGGAGAAGGAAAAGATACCGATAATCGCCGCTTCTATGCATTTGCCAACACTCGACGATGTTTTTATAAAATTGACCGGAAGCACAATACGCGACGCGTTGGGAGAGCAGCAGTCCAATGCTTCAAAGGTTATGTGGAGGCGCTGAGCATGTCCAATATATTCACTTCGACATTGAAAAAGGCATATATACTCTATAAGAGAGACATGCTGATATTCAAGAGCAATATCAGGGCAAACTTGGTAAGGACAATCCTATTCCCATTAATAATATTGATATTTTTCAGCAATATAGGGGCGGTGGCGCATAATGTCCCTGTAGGCGTTGTGGATTTGGCGAACAATGCCAATTCATACAAGTTCATGCAATCGCTTTACGCATCGGAAGGCGGGCTTTTTACTGTTTCCACCATACCCTCGATAAGCCAGGGAATGGCAGAGGTAACTTCCGGGCAGGTATCGCTTTTGCTAATATTAAACCCCAACGTAGGAACTGTTAGCACCTCCACAGGCATATTGGCTTATTACAGCAGCCCTGACGCATCTACCGTAGATGGCATACTACCCACAATAAGCAGCGTTGCGGAGGAGTATTATTCCGGAATAGGTTCAAAGGGAATAATCCCTCTCAATGCCAAGCCTTCAGCCCCGGATACGGAATTTGTGCCTACGCTGACCTCAGGGCTTTCGACGGACTACGAGGACTTCCTTGTAGGAGGCGTGATAGCGTTAGTGGCCGTGTTCGGCACGCTTTTCGGCGGAGGATTCACGCTCATAACCGACAAGCAGCTTGGCAACCTGAAGGCCTTGCTCATAACGCCTTTGAACAGGACCTCGGTAATGCTCGGAAAGACCATATACACGCTTACCATGTCGGTTATAAGCACGGCTTTGGTGATAGTGATATCATTATTCTTCGGAACCACGATACTGATGGGGTTTGTCGGGGTGATATGGATATTCATATTGGTGCTTATGCTCACATTGGGCTTCACGGGGATATCGCTAATAATGGCAACGCGGGTAAAGAAGCCAGAGATCTATGCAATATTTACGCAGACAATAGCCTTGCCGTTGTGGTTCCTCAGCGGCGCATTCTTCCCTGCCGCTTCAATGCCTGCATGGATGAGGGCCATATCTACGGTTAATCCCATGACGTACGCCGTAGATGGAATAAGGGATGTCATGATTACTGGTTCATACCCATTAAGCACTGCATTGCCGCAGATAGGCATACTGGCAATCTTTGCAGTGATAATGTTGGGTCTTGCAATTAAACTTTTTAAGGTGCAAATAGCATGAGAGGTATAAAAAAAGATATAGAAGCTTCGATGAGAAGGAATGGCAGCATGATTGCGATTGTTATACTGCTGGCAATGGCTTACGCAGGAGTTGCGTCGGCGCAGGTCTCTGGGCAGGTTAGCAGCGTTGCAAGCACGCCGCTTTCGCTAACGAACCTTTATGTATCACCAAGCCCTGTAATGGCCGGAGATACTGTAAACATAACATTCCAATTATTCAATTCGTATTCACAGCCGCTGCAAGACGTTAACATACAGCTTGTCTCAGCAGACCAAATAATAAATGTTTCGCCGGCATACAGCTCAATAGAGAGCAGCATAGGGAGCGGATTGGTAGGCGCAATAGGCTACGATGAATTCAACTACACGGTGCATATACCGTCCACCCTGCAGCAGGGAGAATATACTCTTTACATAGTTGCCACATACAGGACGTCGGAAACAAGCGCAACGGGCCAGAGCGTGGAAACCCCAATGGAATCCGAGATACCGATATACCTATATGTATATGGAAAGCCTTACATAAGGGCCACCGCAGTGCCTGATTCGCAGATAAGCCCTGGAGAGCCATTCTCTCTTGGAATAAATGTGCTTAACAGCGGCACGGGGCCTGCAACTAATGCAACATTGACATTGTACAACAGCAGCTATTTCAGCATAACAGGAACTCCTACATTCAGCATTGGCACATTGGAGCAGGGAACACCTGTTGCAGTAACTGAGCCGATGTTTGCGGGCAGCAACATAACAAGCGGCACGCATTATATAAACGGAAGCGTATCTTACGAGAATAGCCTTGGAAAGGTGATAAGCGAAAATGTATCCATGCCAGTGAGCGTTGACATTAATGCTCCGCATATAGTGCTTAGCCTGGAGGATTCGAACCCTCCGGCCTTATATGCCGGATCCAACCAGAGCATAGAGGTTTTGGTGCAGAATACAGGCACGGGAACTGCAAAAAACATAAGCGTGGGATTTTCCAGCGGGCCGAGCATAAGCGTTAGCAGCAGCGTCAACAGGTTTTTTATAAACAGCTTGCCTGCAGGAAGCTCGACAACCGAACAGCTTTATATAGGGACATACGGAAGCAACATAAGCAATACCTCGATAATGGCCAATGTATCGTATAATAACGCAAACTACGGGAAATCATATTCGGCAAGCCAGGCATTGCATGTAAATATGGAAGGTACGGCATTGTATAATGTAACGGCGGCAGAAAGCAGCTTAGCAGCAGGGGCAACCTATGTGCCGGTTACATTGCAGATCAAGAATACAGGAAATGAGCCTGCAGATTCTGTTCTGCTCACAATGGAAAGCATTTACCCTGTCAGCATGGTATCATCGACATACTACACGAACAGCATAGCTCCGAACCAAACTATAAACGCAACCTTCTATGTAAGCGTAGACAGCGACGGGCTGCCCGGAAGCTATCCGATAACCTTATACGAGCAATGGAAGCAGCCCAATAGCCCGCATAGCCAAGAATTCTCCGGATCAACGCAGTATTATGTAACGGTAAAAAGCACATCCAGCACTGCCGGATATACTGAGACCATTATAGGCATTGTGGTAATAGTAGTGATAATAGCGATAGTGATTCGCACAACAAGGAGAAGGCGCATGGCAAAGGACAGGCAGGAAAAGCAGGATAAGACAAAAAGAAAGGCATAAATTTATAACTGGGTTATAAAATTAGGGCATTTGCCCTTTTTTATAATTGATGGGGATTTTATGGCGTTGGAAAATGTTATTTTGGACAAGACAATGAAAAAATACGGAGTGCCTGAATGGGTAAAGCCTTACGTATACTCTTACATAAAGAACGATCCGGTAAATGCGGTAAGGAAGGGCATAAGCTTCGTGGATGTCAAAAGGAAGAGAGGCAAAATAAGCGGCGAGACCGTGGAGCTGCCGAATGCGATAAAGTTTGATTTGGCAGATGTGGCACACATAGTGGGCTTATTCTATTTTGGAGAACAGAAAGTAGAGGAGGTAATAGGCATGTGGTCCAAGGACAGGCACGATTACGAGTCAAAGGCGTACGCGGAGCACTTTGAATCCATGGTTGGAATAGAGGATAAGCATTTGCATGCGATAAAAAACATGCTTAACGGGTTGGGTAAGAAAGGCGTGGAGGAATCGCCAGAGATAGACGCACTATTTGAAAAGATGAGAAGCATAGAGGATTGGAGGGAACGCATAATAGCTTATGATCTTATATTGAAGACCTCATACGGCGGGACGTTCGGAAATATATTCTATAAGGTCTTCTACTCTGTAATGCCGGAATATATGCGATCCTTCGGAAAGGCTTTCTCGGCTAATGGCGCTGAGGTCGAGTGGGGCTATGAAGAGGCAAAGAGGATTATGAGGGAAAAGGAGATACCAGATGAAAGGCTGCTAGGCTTATTCAGGGAGATTCTGCCGCTGATAGCAGTTATAATAAACTCCAACATTGAAATTGCTAGAAGGGTTGGCATAGAGAAGGAGGTAAATCTTTTAATGGATATAGCGATAGCTTATCCAATGCACATAGCTGAGGAATGCGGCATCGATATAGACGCCGACAAGGAGGCATCAAAGATTATTTCAGGCATAAAGAAACGCGAAAAACTTGCAAAGGAATAAATAGCTTAGCCGATAAATTATAATGGCATAGAGATCGATATCAGTTATTGGTCGATTGCATAGATTGCATCCGATTACATATATTACCATAGATTAATTACATAGATTATGTGCAACAACAAGTGATATACATGGCAGAAAACGAAAGAAACAACGACACACTTAAGGAAAACATCGTATATGTAGGCAAAAAGCCAACGATGAACTATGTTCTTGCAGTAGTTACCCAATTCAACAGTGGGGTTCCAGAGGTTACCATAAAGGCAAGGGGCAACGCGATATCAAGGGCAGTGGATGTGAAGGAGATAGTCCAGAACAAATTCATGCCAGGATTGAAGGAAAAGGGCATAAAGACCTCTTCTGAAGAGATAACCAATGAGGATGGTACAAGGTCAAAGGTTAGTGCGATACAAATAGTGCTTGGCAAATAAGCACTCTTTTTATTTTTATTTTTTATTGCGTTATATAAGCAGGTAATTTCAGGCTTGCAATAATGATTCTATTTTGAAATGGCGCATTTGGTAAACTTATAAAATCCTTTCAATACAAACTAACAACAAGGATTTTGTAAAATTTCGGCATTATTTATGATTCTTGTGATTTTGTGATTAGGACCAATTATATAAATGAGATAACTCCGGAAATGGACGGAAGAGAAGTGACTTTGGCCGGATGGGTACATGAGGTAAGGGAGCTCGGCAAGATGACGTTCCTTTTACTCAGGGACATGAGCGGCATAGCGCAGATTATTGCCAAGAAAGGCAGTACCGATGAATCCATAATAAGCTCGCTTTCGCTTCCTAAAGAAAGCGTCATAAGCGTTACCGGAACGGTAAAAGCCAATAAGGAGGCCAGGGCAGGGTATGAGATTATCCCTAAAAAAGTGGTCAACCTTAATCCGTTATCCACT
>DAHXOG010000020.1 GCA_027364995.1 Candidatus Mancarchaeum sp. | reverse complement strand
TATTGGCATATATTCTGACATAGCCGCCGCCAGTACCTCCATTGCCGCAAGGACTTCCTAAGTGGCATCCAGCCACTGCTGCGCCACCGCCACCGCCACCGCCATAGCTGCCGCCAGCATTGCCGCCGTTTTGAGTTGATTGTCGCTGACCGCCAGCAGCATTGGCGCCTCCACCGCCTGCGCCGCCTGAACCCCAAGCAAACGTTAGTATTATTTTAAATGATTGGTAGTTTGAGTCACCTCCGGCGCCGCCAGAATACTTACTTGTTAAAGCGGATGTGATTAGTCCATTGGTGCCGTTTGTAGTTCCGGATCCGCCAGCTCCGCCGCTCCTGTTTTCGATTATGCCGTAATTGGTTAATTCATCAAGCGCGTATATCGCATATCCGTTTGTTTTAACCGTAACACCGCTATCCACCACTACATTATCTGCGCATACGTTGCTGCTCAATGTATTGGAGGTTGAGAATGTAACAGTTGGACTAACTGTTTCCCCGCTGGGACATAAGATTGCACTGCCTGATGCGGCAAAAGTAGCATTGATAAACAGGGAGAATATTATGAACTGTATGATAATTATAAGTAAAGGCAATGATTTGCGTTTTGGACCATTAAGCATAATACACACTGCTTAGTTTTAATGCTGTTTTAAATTATTTAAATGCTCTCTTATATTTAGCTTTGGACTTTTCCGCCCTCTTTTATTGCAATGGCTACCTTTTCGGATACGGATGCCAGCTGTGTCGGTGAAAGCTCAAATACCCTTGAATCCCTTTCGCCCATGGATTCTACAGCAGAGATAGCATACATATAATCTTTACCAAGGAAGGATTTCGAATCTGATATCGCATTCCTGAGCAATTTCTTCTTGTGCTCCATTATAAGCGTTATAACATTTAATGCCTCTTCGGATATCGCAATCGCTTTAGGCTTTAGATACAGGATTACAGAATCCACCTTGGGAACAGGGTAGAAATTGTTTCTTGGAACCTTCATCATATTATACGCATTGAAGGATAGCGAGGTGATTACGCTAAGCTTCGAATACCTTTTGGTTCCCGGCTCTGCAAGCATGTGCTCCGCGAACTCCTTCTGCACGCACAGCAATGCCTCCATGTGCATGCGCTGCAGCCACGCTATGGTCTTGCTTGACATGTTATATGGTATGTTTGACACCATTATTTCACAGCCTTTGAAAACCTTATCAGGCTGCTTGAAGAAGTCTCCGTTTATCAGCTTAGTATTTTTACAGTTTAGCTCATTGCCCAGTATTTCGAACAGCCTTTTGTCCTTTTCTATTGAAACTACGCTTTTTGCCCTTTTGCACAGCTCCGTTGTCAATATGCCTAAGCCCGGCCCAAGCTCGACAACTGCACGGCCTTTGGCGTATTCAGACTCGGATTCCGCTATTGAGCCATTTACCAGAAAGTTCTGTCCTAGCTTCTTTTTTGATTTTAATTCCTTTATTCGGGCCACATATTCGTTCATCGCAAACGTATAGATTTTATACGTTTGTAATAAAAAATGTATTGTATACTTACGCTGCCTCGGTAGCTCAGCATGGTAGAGCGTCTGCATGGTATAAAGCCTGTGATCCATAAAGCAGAAGGCCGAGGGTTCAAATCCCTCTCGAGGCTTATTGTAATTCTTGCCATTCGGCAATGACATAGCTAGCGGCTCAATTGCAGCTTATTGCCGAGACTGCTTTTGGAGAGGAGTATGTGCTCAGTACTATATCGTTCCCTGATAGCTTTGCTTTTATCCCGTCAAGATTCCCTATCTGGGACAATTGATCGTATAAGGCAGTGCAATTGCTAGTTTTTGATATTAACCCTGATGATGAAATTGTAAATGTTTCCATATTCGCAACGTTTTCATATGCTTTCATGTTCGATACCAATGATGCATTTAAGTCAGAGAATGAGACTATGTGGATTGAGATTATCAGTATAGAAAGCGATACGACAAATACCATGATTCCGAAGAATGACATTCACCCACCACAAAGTTTTTGGCACATTGGTTTGCCATAGCTGGAGATTATGCAATATCCTTTTGTGTAATCGCAGCTTGAAACGTTTCCGAATACTGATGTGTTATTTCCATAGCTCAGCGAAAGCCCTCTTATTTTGTATACATTAATTATTGCATTTATTGTATTTACGCAGAATCTTGTATATGAATGCACATCTACGCATTTGGCAATTGAGGAATTTCCCGAGTATGCTGAAACTATGCTAAAGATAGCAGAATACATCCTATTTGGAAAAGGTGCAGTATAATATGCATATGTGGCAAAGGCCGCATATGATGCCCCTGAAATGATTACCATGCACACCAAGGATTCCAATATTGCTAGTTGTGCTTTCATCAATGCACCGTTATATATGAACCTTCATAATCGGTTTTATAAGGGACATAAGGATAATTTTTGATTTTTACCGATATGTTATTGAATTCGAATTGCGACCCCGGATTGCACAGGTAGGAGATTGCATTTCCGCTTTTGGATGTAAAGCAGTAGCCACTAGATGCATTATTGGAAGAGTTAAGCATGGTGGAAAGAAGGTTATTGTACGAGTATATTTCCTTGTTTATTGTTCCCAGATTGCCGTTTCCGGAGTTATTGTAGTATTCCAAATCGTTTTTCAGGCTCGAATATGCATATTCGAATGATGTGTAATTGGCGTATGCCTCTGTGTAATTCCCCGAACCAGACCTTATAATGTATTCTTCGCTTATCGGAGATTGCGCGTATATGGAATTCCCTGTGCTTGCATTGCCGTATGGCTCTTTGCCATAATATAATATTGAATGCGTGTTATTTGACGTTATTTCTGATGTGAGGTTTAATCCCTCATAGCCCATTCCCAATGATATATTGTATATGTAATGCTCGCCGTTCCCAATCTGTGAGGCATTATGCCCGGAGTAATGCTTGTATACGCAATATGTCATTGTAGGCACTTGTGCACTGCCATAATAGCAATCGGATGAAAAATACCAAAAATACCAGGATGCATTGCCGCATTGTGCCGATATCGGCATTTGCTGCCCCATGAAATTTAGATCGCTGCAGTGTGAGCTTTCGGTTATGTAATAAAGATTTTTCGGATTTTTAATCGGATACGCAATCAACTCCTTATTTGGCTTTATGTAGACATAAGATATAGTTGCATTTGAAGTGGAGCTTTTATTCGAAGTAAGCGGAGTATAGGCAAATATTTCGGATGTGGCATTCTCATGCGATATTATGCTGCCGTTTTTTGCTGTTATATAAAACGATATATTGCTGTATCCTGCATTTGGCTTGTTTATATAAAAAGCATAGGAAGAGCCGAACGCATTTGTACTGTTGGTTATATTCGAAGGCGATATCTCAATCCCTTTGCCCATGGCCCTTATCGATATATTTGATTGCAATGATGTTGAGACCAATAGCGTAGCTTGGGATGCTTCACCTACATTGAGCCTTGGAACGAATATGTACGCGCTTATTACGTCATTGCTTGACTCTGTGGTGTTTGTGCCTTTGAATATGGGCTGGTTTGCCGAGCTTATGGCATTTGAGAACAGGGAATGCACGCTGTAGTAATACGAAATTCCGAAAACAGCCATTCCAACTACAGCAGACATTATTATCAGGAATTCTATAGAGCTTTGGAGCTTTTTGGATTCATGTTTTTCCATCAGCATCACTTATTGCAAGGTATATCTTGCCGTCGTGCGAGACTATATTGCATAGTTTCATGTTGCCGGCAGGTGGTGTTTGGCACATCTTGGTAAAATTTGAGATTTTTATGATGTTTATCAGTTTGACCCCTCCAACTGAAGAATTGTAAGAATAATTGTCCTGATATAAGCCGTAGGAGATTTGCTGTCCTAGATAGTATGATAGGGTAACATTCGCAGATGAAGCCATATTTGCATAGCCTTGGCCTGAATAATCCGATATTACGGAATAATACCCGAGTATAGATATTGCTATAATTGAGAATGCAACGATGCCTTCCATATTTGTAAGTAATGCATTGGTTCTCATACTAATCCCAGAATAATTCTACATTTTTACCGAAAAGCAAACCGTTTATGGAATTTCTTTCTGAAACTAGGAGATTGGAAATCGATTCGTTTTTACTTGCCATGTGATGTGCTACGTACGTGGTGAAATAAAGCAGCATTGATGCGAAAGCCATTGCAAGCAAGAGTGAAACCATGAACAAGAATGATATTTGCGCCTTCATCAAGATTCACCTATACGATAGCTTCCGTTGCCCAGATAATATTCTGAAAGGTTTTCAATGCCTCCTGAATCCAAACATACGTTTTTTGACAATTCAACATGCATCCCAGTACTAAAATAGCCGTAACTGCAATCCAACCCGTTGCCAGTTGCCTTGCATGAGCATATCGATTTTGGAACGTATGCTTGAAAGCTTGAGCTGCCGTATTGCTGCATCTGCGACATTATATTTAAGGCAGCATACAGTTCGCTCTTTGACATATTGGAATTGTACGAATCCCTTATCGGCACAATGGCGTATAATGATACAACCAAGGCAGATACCCCTATCGCCATGTATATCATTAATTCAAAAGTCATCTGAGCTTTGCTTGGCATATTATCCCGTTATTTGGTTATGTTATTAAGTTCGCTTTTAAGCGTTGAAATTACGCTGCCGTTGGTACCATTAAAGAACGAATGCACAGCCGCTCCTTTGAGCTGTGTTATCATAGCCAGGGCTATTATTATCACGATGCTCACAGCAGAGAGCATCATAAGATACTCTATAGAGCTCTGCCCTTTCTTCGACCTTCCAAGTGCGATTAACGCGCGCACAGTCGCGGAATATTGTGTTTCCATAGATTTCACCTAAATCATCATTGAAGACAATTGCAATGTTAATGACATCACCATTGCAGCCACGGAACTTAGCCCGAACGTTTGCATTATGCGTGCCTTTAGCGGTGTGTTATACTTATGAGAGGATGCATAATTGACTGAGATTATGTAATACATGAAAAACGATGCAAGCAGCATTGAAGATGAAATATATAATTTCGGACTTGAGAATTTTATTATGCTGATTATTACACCTGCAAAAGCAGGAAAGAAAAAGTTTGTGCCAAGAGCGACCATTGCTTCCGCATTAGAGAGCATTGGAATTGCCTTTGAGGCGTAAGATAGCCTTTCCGAATCGTTTTTCAGGATCTGTATGGCAGATTTTTTTATGTCGTATCCCCAATTAAAGCTTGAATAGAGCAGAATGCCGATTTTCCTTAACTGTATTTTCGGGCTGGATATGAGTACTGCAAAAGATTTATGTGAATTTCCCGTAATCCTGAATTCCTTCAGTGACAAGTTCACTTCCTTTTTATAAGCGAAGTATGGAGGGATGGCAGATGTTACGCTTAAGCTTCTGGTATTGCCCCTTGAAATGGATAATGAATTTAGCATATTCAAGGTATCGGATATGGAGTGTCTATCTATATTTGAGCTAGCCCTGTCTGCTTTGTTCTTGTGTTTATGGAGAACAAATCCTGCAATGAATATAGGAAATGCATATATGAATGAGAATATGGATAAGAGCAATGATATGGAATAAGATGTGATAATCAATAATGCGGCAATATCTACTTTTGATTGGTATTGCATGAACATTGCACCATAAGCTTTAAGCCATTGCATTGTAGATCACCGAATAGTTCATCCTTACGACGAGGTACGCCAATGGGAGCATTACTACAAACAAAGCGAACCCTATAGGCACAATCATTGTAGAGGGTTCCAATATGCTATAGCCCGCAAGCCCGAAGAGTCCAAAGGATGGAAGTATGGTTGAAAAAAGCATGCTTATTGTAGCGTATTTCTGTATCATGCTAAGATATCCTGAGAGCTTGGAATTAATTTTTATAGATATGGATTCGCGCAATGAGCGCATAGCGTTGATTGGGTCAGAGCCTGATTCAAACTTAGAGAGCATCCCATGCAGTATGGATCTTGCCGATGCAGATTCTTTGGCCAGATTGGAATCCAGCATAAAGGCAAGCGCATCGTTGAATCTTACATAGCGCATGAGCTTAGGCAGCGCTGAAACCATTGGCACGAACGAATTGCCAGATTTGGATAATGCTTTTATGGATTCGGAAATTGAGTTACGCGCTGTTTTCCCTGAATCATAGGCAATCGATATTAATGAGAACAATTCCATCGAGTGAAACTCGTAGTTTGAATCCCTGAAATGCCGTTTTACCTTAAGATTGAAGCCATAGTACAGCATAAACGATGCTATTGATAATATAGAGATCACTATGCCCAATTTCCCAAAAAGCACCATTGATAGCACAGGTATGGCGAATATGTATGACCATGAATGGATGATGCCTTGCAGGTTTCTCCTTAATTCCGTTAGCATATTGGAATTTTGCATTATGATCCCCAGTATTTTATCTTGTAGTCCTCGAATTCCTGCTCATTTGAATTCAGGAACGAATTTATGAACTTTACCCTTTTCTCGAAGCTTTTGATTGCTTCGGTGATTGAAATCAGGTTGCGCATGGCAAAGTAGACTATGACCTTGGATCCGCGAAGCTGCTCTTTTGTTGGCTTTCCGCCCATGAACAGCTCATTGATCGTGAATTCCTTGGCATCATCGCCTGTTTCGGCCCTGGATAACCATTTATACTCGGATATGGAAGATATTGCCCTGTTTAGAGACTGGTCGAAGGAAAGCGCTATTGCTATATCCAGATTGGATACCAGCGCATGATCCACGTTCATCGGCTTTGATTCCAGCCTTGCGATTATGCTTAATCCAGAGCCTGAGGCGTGCATGGTTGCTATAAAAGGCACACCGGTATTGGAGCCGAAGAATGCATCCTTTGCTTCTGGCCCTCTTATCTCCCCTATTATGAGCCTGTCAGGGCGAAGCCTCAATGCATTTATTACCTGATCCTGCAACTTATACCCGGAATTCGCGTTAGTGTTCTTTCCGACCAAATAAACTGCGTTGGAGAAGTTGGAATATGATATAAGCTCCGAGGCCTCCTCTTCTATGATAACCGCACGCTCGTACTTGGGAGCTACCTCCATAAGCGCCTTAAGCAAAGTGGTTTTTCCGGATGATGGCGACCCTGTTATGAGTATGTTGAGCTTTGCCTCTATTGCCATCCATATGTATGCAAGCAGTTCAGGGTTAAGTGTGGCTTTCCTTAGCAGAAACGAGATTCCTGCGCGTTCCTGCTTTGCTATCCTTATTGACGCTATGATGCCTGAGGAGGAATAAGGCGGCTGCTGCGCATGTATCCTGAGTCCGTATTCGCTCCCGGAATCTATTATCGGAGTCTCTGAAGCCAGCTCTTTGTCCGACGGCTCTAAAAGCTTGTTTATGGTATGCCTTGCCGAATCCTCATCCACGAATTTCATGTTGGTATTGCAAAAGCCGAATTTTGTATGATAGATTGCTATCCTGGAATTTATTCCATTTACCACTATCTCTTCTATATTCTTGGCATCTTCAAGAAGTATGCTTATGGGGCCGTATCCGAATGTATCAAGCGCCACAGCCTTTGATGTTATGGAATCGGGGCTTAGGCCGAACCTTTCAGATATAATCCTTGATGCAGAGCTTATGGCTGCAGGGTCACCTATTTTGTAGTATGATTCAGGTTCGCTTAGCACCATATTGACCAGATGTCCTTTCATTGCCGGGGCGTTTTTGGATCCGAAATTCCATTCTGGATGCGCTTTTATTGAATACATATTCCCTGATCCTGATTTCCCTATCAGCCTGTCTCCAAGATCCGAGAAAACTGATTTAGGGTAATCATCAATAAAGTCAAAGGACATGGGAAAATTTTTAGGGTTAGCATTCTCTGCTATGCCGTTTTCGCTTTTGATGGCACTTCCGAACTTGCTTATCCAATTGTTTTTATTAAAATGCATAATATTTTATTAAAGTAAATATTTATATACTTTTGTATCAATTTAAGGCAAAACTAGCCATATATCCCAAAAGAGCAAAAAAAGGCAATATATATAAATCTTTTACAAAAATTATTAATATGGTAAAGAAAGAAAAACAAAAGGATGATATATGGGCGCTTAGGAAAGCGATGAGCAGGCCTAATTACGCGGTAATTGAGTTGCTCTTTGAAAAATCGCCAAGGACTACAAAGGAGATATACTCGGTACTGGAGAAGAAGTTCACCAGGAAAACCCTCATAATATCACTCAGGGAACTTTCGCTTGACTTAAACGTAATACAGCCCACACACATAAGGACAACAAATGGATATGGGCTTGGATACAAGTTAAACCCAAAGGTAAAGGATATAATGAAGAGCTTGCAGAAGGCGTCAAAGATAATAGAAAGCTGCATGTAATTTCATATTCTTACTTTTTTCTGCTGGTTAAACAATTCTATTATCTCTTTTGTGGTGGTTGCCTCTTCGGGGCTCTTGTCTACACGTATTGCTGTATCGCCCACAAGCCTTGGGAACCTTAAGGAGTAGCCGCTTGAACCCTCGTTCTCAAGCTTTATTCCGCATGTGTGTGTTGTGGACCTTGTTATCTCGTCCGCCTTGACTGTTACTATATATTTTGGGTATACCCAAAAGTCCGGCTTGAGCAAAGAGTCAACCCTTGCAGGCTTTGCCGTTTGGGATATCTTAGAGAGCTTACTTTCCAGTTCCTGCATCTGCTGTTCCGTAAATCCTGTGCCGAGCTTTGATACTGATTCGAACATATCCCTCTCATCGTTGTACACAGCGCACAAAAGACCGCCGAAGCCGAATTCCGCCCTTGAGCCCTTTCCCAGGTAGTACCCTATTACGACCAGATCCAGCGTATCGGAAAGTTCGCCTTGATAGCTGCGCTTAAGCTTTATCCACGAGAATTTTCTTGCTCCTGCAATATATGGGGCATTAAGGTCCTTCGCGACTATTCCCTCAAGCCCATTCTCTATTGATGAATTGAAAAAGTCATCCAGTTCCTTTGCAGACTCTGTTATAATCCTTTTTGATGGCCTTATTGTTGTGCTTTTTTCTAGCTCTGACTCGAGCTTTTCCCTCCTTACCGAATAAGGCTCGTCCATATAACTTTTTCCGTCTAGGAACATTAGGTCAAATGCCATAAGCTTCAGTGGCAGGTTTAAGGCCTTCTCTGATATGCCGTGCTTTCTTTTTCTTTGTATGGTCT
>DAHXOG010000001.1 GCA_027364995.1 Candidatus Mancarchaeum sp. | reverse complement strand
CTTTAGCTCCTCCTCCTTTCCGCTTTCCATGTCCCTGAGCTTTACGGACTTGTTCTGCTCCTCGTTATTTCCCAATACCAGTACATATGGTATTCCCAGCGACGAAGCGTAAGACAATTGGTTCGATATGTTCCTGCTGGCGCTGTTTATCTCCGTATTGATTCCGGAGCTCCTGAGCTTATTGGCCACGCTCAATGCATAAGCGTAATTCTGCTCCTTTATGTAGGCTACGAATACCTTTGAATACGTGCGTTTTTTGGATTCGGAGAATTGCAGCACCTCCAGCACCCTGTCTATGCCTATGGTCATGCCCACTCCAGGAAGCTTCGCATCGCTGAACCTTGATACTAAATTATCGTATCTTCCACCTGCAGCTATGGACGATGTCCCGGCCTTTCCCGTATTGTCCATTATCTCCATTACGACTCCGGTGTAATAATCCAGCCCTCTTACCAATGATGTGTCTATGCTTACCTTTCCCTTTATGGAATATAATTTAAGCATCTCTATCGTATCGTTAAGCTCCTTGCATGGCTCATCGCCTACGCTCTTGCTTATTGCGTTAATGCGCTCCTCGGTTGTGCCGCTTATGCCTACAAATTCCTTTATGCTCTCTATTGATTTTTCATTTAGCCCCAGAGCGCCTAACTCCCTTACAACGCCGTCCATACCTATCTTATCCGCCTTGTCCATGATCCTCATTATGCGTACGGCGCTTTCCTTTAGGCCGATGCTTTCCATCAACGCATTTACTATCTGCCTGCTGTTCAGCCTTATTGTGTAGTCCACTCCGAGCCTGTCCATGGCCGTGCACACTGCTGCTATGATCTCAGCGTTTGCCTTTACGGTATCTCCTCCTAATATATCCACGTCGCCCTGCCAGAATTCCCTAAAGCGTATCCTCTGCGGCTCGTCCATTCGCCATACCGCGCCTATAACATACCTCTTGAAAGGCAGCGGCATGTTCCTGTGCATGCTTATGTACCTTGCCAATCCTACGGTATGGTCGTACCTTAATCCATTATTCTGGTCCTTAAGCTCGAATATGAGCTTGTTCTCCTCGCCTATCACGTCCTTGGCCTTAAGCACGTCAAGGCTTTCCATATAAGGCGTAGATATCGGTATAAAGCCGAAGCTCCTGTATACGCTTTCTATTGTCTCCACTACATTGTTCCTGAAAAGGGCCTCGTTGGGCATAAGGTCCCTGACGCCCCTCGGAAACGCTATATCTCCCATAGCAACACTTTCATAATTAAAACGTTATTGCAGTATTTAAAAATTCTGTTTATATACGCTGATAAAATTAATAAACAGGCTGAAAAATTACAAATAATAAAAAAAGAGTAAAAAATGGATATATGTTCAAAGGTTTTTGTCTATCCATTTCTTGAGTACTTCCTTTGGCACTGCCCCTACGCTCTGGGCCTTTAGCTTCCCGTTCTCTATAAGCAATGTTGTTGGTATGCTCATTATCCCGTATTTCGCAGCGATGTTCTCGTTCTCGTCGGCATCAACCTTTACGAATTTTAACTTGTCCTTATACTCTTCTGATACCTCATCGACTATCGGCGAGTACATTCTGCACGGCCCGCACCATGTTGCCCATACGTCCACAAGCACCGGTGTTTTTGATTTAAGCACTTCTTCTTCGAATTCTTTCTCGTTTACATCCTTAACGCTCATTTTTTCACCTAGAAATCTTGATTCATATATATATTCTTTTTTATATGTTTTTAAAACTATGCAGATAATCCTTGTATTAAAGCACCATCGCAGTGCATGCATGTACATGTGCATACTTCCACATCCTATGGGTATCGGAAAATCTTTTATATATTGAATGTTAAAGATTTACCAGTGATGACGAAAGCGCACTGAGCTAACGCTGTGATGTTGATCTTGAGTGCTGATTGTGATTATATAAAATCGTGGTTACATGAAAATATCCACCGCTTCAATAAAGAAGCTTGTCAAGGAAAAATATGGAATAACAATGGATAATGAGGCAGCGGAGTCAATGGCAAAGATGCTTGAGGAAAAGGCCTCAGACATAGCGAAGTATGCTGTTGCCCATGCCAAAACCCAAAAAAATCCAAAGGTAACGGCAGACGACATAGACGCTTATAAGCTTGATTCCGGTAATTGAATGTCAATACACGGCAGCATAGCGGAAAGCCCTGAGCATAAGATAAAGCTTGAATACGAGACCGAAGAGGGCTTGATGCTTGTGCTATGGGAACCGAAGGGCAATAATTATTCATTGCAGACCAGCTTCGACAGGAACGGAGGCATACTGGACCAGAAGCTCATGAAGCTTGACGGTCACGACCAGAAGGAGATAGTTGAGGCATACATGGAAAGCAACGACATACAGCCAAACGAGAGCGTTTACGAGAGCATAGAGTTCAAGGGCAAATGCCCAGAATGCGGAAAGCAATCGTTAGTGAGGTATGCATCAGTAGAGCGCGACGCCTCTAAAATACCCATAATGCCAATATACACATGCAGCGGCTGCGGCACAAAGGCCTATCACATAACCGATGCATATCTCAAAAAATTGGTTAAATCCAACAGCTCGCTTTTCGAGAATATCGATTTGAAGGAAATGGCAGAGGATGAGCAAAAGTTTATAAATGAGATTAAAGCCTATATAGTAAGGGTATTTGCGTCAAAGCACATACTCAAAGCGCAATAAGGTTTTTACATGGTATTGTTATCGGATATGTATGGAAAGCAGATAATAAGCAACGAGGGCAAGAGGCTTGGCTCTATAGAGGATCTAATACTGGACTTCGAGGAGGGAAGGGTGGCGAGCATGCTTACCACGAAGATAGACAACCTCATAAAGAGCGAGCACACAGCACAGCTGCTCAAGAAGAACAGCATAAGCTACGACAGGGTAAAGAACGTAACGGAAACCGTCATAGTCGGAGCCCCTAAA
The DNA here is from genome assembly GCA_027364995.1 of Candidatus Mancarchaeum sp. GTDB lineage: Archaea > Micrarchaeota > Micrarchaeia > Micrarchaeales > Micrarchaeaceae > Micrarchaeum_A. The sequence goes on along the minus strand of DAHXOG010000001.1, from coordinate 24,138 downwards.
TAATAAGTAACAACAAGTAACAGCACAGGCAAACGTCTGCTGCCTTACACTGCTCTTATTGAAGCCTGCTTACGCTATAAAGCCAATACGCTAATTATTCGTCAACAATAAGGATTAACGGCGCAAAACGCAAAAATAGCGCCGAAGCAAAAAAGCAAAACAGACAGAAAACAAAAACCAAGCTCAATCCGTGGAAACTTCCCTTGGTATTGTTGGCCTTTTCTTAACAAGCCTGCGCCCACCGCAGTACGGGCACCTAACGAAATTGTCCAATTGCTCTATTTCCCTGCCGCAGCTTATGCAAACATAGCTCATTTTTACACCTTAATATAATATCAACAATCAACTCTTCAATATATTATTTATTGCTTTCCCTTTTCTTCAGCCATTTGCTGAAATCGTTGTGCAATGCGGACTTGCTGGTATCTATAACCCTTACCTTCATGCTGCCGTTATAGTGCTCGTCATTGAGCTCCAGCACTTCCCTATAATAATCCATCTCGGCGTAATGCACCTCCATCCAGTGTATCTTGCCGTCAAGATAATCGTCTACGACCCTCTTGTTCATAGGTACCGACGAGAAGCTGAACACTATCCCATTGCACCAATATACCGGCATTGTCCCTGACGGCGTAATCCTTTCCCTCAACAAGTCGTCCATAGGTACCTTTACCACCTCGTGAACTACAAGCTCAGTTATCGGGGAAAAGCTTATCTTTACCATTGAATCATTGCTTTTGGTTCTTGCCAATAGAATCTACCTGCCTTTTGGCTACCTCTCCGGCGGCCGTTGTCATTGTGTATGCGCCTCCTGCGTATGTGGCTCCGCAATGCGTGCACCTCCATATGCTTGTGCTTACCCTTTTTACTGTTACCTTGCCGCATGATTCGCACTTATAATGCGCTATCTTATCCGCTTTAACGGCCTTCTGCCTCTTCCTTATCCTTGCTCCATATCTTATATTCGGGCTTGCCATAAAATCATCTCATTGCTTGATCAATCTTTTTAACATATTCACTGTGCATCTTTAGCGCAATTCCGGCAAGCTCTTCCACCTCTTTCGCCGTAAAGCTGCCTGAAAGCCCTTTCTGCATTGCCCTTATGACATTGCCATCAGTCGCTATAGTCAGCCTTGCGTTCATTGCCGATTCCTCCGCGCCATTAGGGTCTACCACTATTTTGCCTGCAATCTTCGCAAACGTTGATGAGGCCACCTTGTTGGCTACCTCGAGCCTTTTGCTCCTGTCATTGTAATCCACTGCGCCGTCCTTATATGCAGGTATGCGCGCGTCCATTATTGCAGCCATCACTGCCATAGTGCTTGCGTCGAAAAGGTTTCCGTCGTAATTCAGTACGTAAACATCTACGTATACTGTCCATGCCTTGCCTTCCTCTATGAATAAGTCTTCCAGCTTTATGCAGTTGCCTGCGCGTATTCCTCTGTCGACAACCCTTGCCAGCTCTATCGCCTCGGGGCTGGGAGGTCCCGATTCGTATTCGGCTGATGCCAAAGGCAGAAGCTCCGCGCTTATGACTATGTTGCCCTGGTCAGGGGTATCGGAATGCACATCATCAACTACAAGCTTTGCGCCTGCCAGCACCCTCGTGTTGCCAAGGTCTATCTGGGCAGAGCCTTCCGCATTGTTTATCATGCCCTTTTTTATGGAGATTTCCCTGATGTCCATCGCGCCCCTTTTGTCCTCGCGTTCTCCCTTCGCTATCAAGCTCCTTATATAATCGCTCCTTATCAATTCCAAAGCACTCATGCAATCACTCGCTCTTGTACAGCGCCTTCAAGGCGTCCCTCTGTACCTTAGATATAATCTTTCCGGCATCAATGACCATCTTCATTCCATGGCTTAGCTGCTCCTTCGTAAGCCCTCCGTCCATCTGCAGCAGTAATATCTCTCCGCTCTTTGGGGCTATTGCCATCGGAACGTCGGCATCCGAATAGTTGTCCTCTATCATGTCCACGTCAAGCACGACATGCTCGTCTATGCGTCCCATGCTTACGGCGTATACAAGGTCCTTCATCTTTATCCCTGCGTTGGCAAGCGCAACAGACGCTGCCGTTATTCCTGCGGCGCGCGTTCCTCCGTCGCTCTGCAGTATCTCTATGAATATGTTTATCTCGCTTCCAGGGAAGTCGTTCAGGAATATAACGTTCTCGAATACCTCCTTGGTTACCTTAGATATCTCTGTGGCCCTCCTGTTTGGCCCTGCCCTTCCGTGCCCGTCAAGCCCTGAGAACGGAGCCATAGAATACCTGCATTTGACAACAGCCTTGGTAGGGTCTGCGCTGTGCCTTGGCATGGCCTCCCTAGGCCCGTAAACAGCAGCCAATACTCTATTATTGCCCCACTCCAAGTATGCTGAGCCCTGGGCATTCTTAAGCACATCTGCCTCTATGTGCAACGGCCTTAGATCTCCAAAATCCCTTCCGTCGCGCCTTTTTCCGTTTACTATAAGCTCTGGTTTGTTTAACGAAGAAGCCATAAAATCACACTTCTATTAATTATAAATCTGCGAAAATCCGCATTATCTATTTGACGCAATAATATAATAAACTTTTTAGCTGTGCGCCTTCGCCTGTGCCTCAGCCTCAAGCATGCGCTTTATCCTTTCCGTCAATCCGCTGTTATGCGCCTCCGCCTCCACTATCCTTATCGCCTTTATGGCAAGCTCCTTGTTGCCCCCGTTGAGCCACACCAGGCCGTTCCTGCCGACTACGATATGCGTTCCTGTAAGCGTCGAGATCTGGTTGAGCATCGTCTCGCTCCTCCCTATGACGCGCGGTATCCTCACTGGCTTTACATAAATAGTGCTGCCCAATGCAAGCTTCCTTGGATTTTCCAATATCGCAGTGGTCTTCCTTTCAACGTCCGACACTACCGCTTCTACTATGTCGTTAGCCTCAAATTCATCTCCCTCGTGGAACTTGCTTGTTATTATCAGCCCCTTAACGCAGTCGCTCAATACCACATTGTATATGCCAGGCTTGTTTGGCCTTTCGACAGTGCCTATCACGCTGTCTCCGATCCTTGGCTTCCACATGCCTTCCAACGGCACAACGACATTCCTTTCATCGTCGTAGAATCCCAATATGTTGGAGTATGCCTTTCCTGCGCTTACGACTACATACTCATTCCTTTTAACCTCCTTTGGCAGTTCCTCTCCAGGCGTAATCAGCTTTCTCATAAAATCATTCAAGTATCTTTGTCTCTACCCTTCCCTGCGTTGCCTTGTTGAGCTTGTCGTAGAATTCGTTCTGCATGCCAGCCGGAAACTCGACAGTTGCCCTCAGCGATCCGTTGCTGGTCCAATCCTCGGACTTCAGCCCGTACTGCTTCAGTATGCTATAGCACCTGTTCGCGGAATCAGCAGGTATTACTACCTCTATCTTTATGTTTGTGAACTTTATTGGGAGTATTGGGCTTATCTTTTTGACCACATCCTCCACTTGTTCATTGGCATTCTTGAACGGGTCTATGGAGACCTTTGCCTCCTTCATTGCGTTTTCAACCCTCAATGCCGTTGCAGGAGCCTTTGTCCTTGGGTCTATGGAGTTTCTGGCTATTATCTCTATTACCTGCTTCCTCTTCTCCTCAAGCATCTTTGCCCTTTGCTCGGTCGTTATGGGTAAATCGCCTTTTTTAAGTATCTGCTCTACCACTGAGGCCAAATCAACAGTTCCGAACGCCTTCTTTATCTTTTCATCGGACTGCCTTTCGCCCTTCCTGGCATCCTTGAATACCTGCTCGGCCTCAAGCACGGATAATGCATCCGCTCGCTTGCCAGTAACGTATTCGTAGGCCATGTCCGCGTCCACTAATATTTCGAAGCTGTCCTTCCCATTCGAATATTTCGCGGTTACGGTCTTGCCCATGTCAACCACTGCTCAGAGGTATGCGTTTATCTCCTTTATGCCGAACTGCTTGTAGCCCTTGCTCTTTGTTATTGTTGATATGTCTATATTTTCGGGAATCAGCTTCTTCTCATTTATCTTTTTGAGTATTCCTACCCCTAGGTTTATCGCATCCTCAAGCTTCATGCCGTCCTTATACTCCTTGATTAGTATATCCTCCGCGACCTTCTTGCCTATTCCTATGGCGTCGGCTTTGTATCCGGAGAACGAGGCTCCCGGCTCCACCTCAAAAAGCCTATAATCGGTATCGTATCCGCCGATAAGCAATGATATCGCATAAGGCCTCAAGCCGCCATACTGCGTTGCCATCTGCATCTCCTCGCCTATCTCTCTCGCTACGGTCTCTATGGATTCCGTTTCGTCGTAAACCATCCTGTGCGTTTGGCTCTTTGACCTCATCATGCCAACCACATGAAGCCCGTCAGATACCAATCCGCTGTAAGTCGTGCCTATGAATGAGTCTATCCTGAATATCTTCTGCACAGTGCTCGGTATTATCAATGGCTCAACAATGTTCTTGTGCGCTATCAATGCGACTCCCTCCTGCGTTACTATGCCTACAGAAGTGGCGCCTTTTCTCACGGCTTCCTTTGCGTATTCCACCTGAAAAAGCCTTCCGTCAGGGCTAAACATCACTCCTCTGTCATAAGCCTGTATATTCGGGTACATATATTCACCAATTATCGTTCCAGTATAATTTAATGCTAAGAATTTTTAAATATGCCATAAAAAATTTTTATCTTTTGGCAATATCTGCTCTTTAATGCCCTGAAATAACACTCTTTTGTTATTTACCTATAAATTACTAACGCTTTATTGGCATTTGATGCTTTCGCACTACCTTTTTGAATATTGCAGGAAAACATCATCCAATGCCTTCCTTAGGTTCGAATAGGCGCAGTTTAACACTCCGTCAAATGTCTCCGCGTCCCTTATATTTTCCGAAGCATGGTTTATTCTTTGGGATATTTCGCCTGCAAGCTTATCAAAGCTACTTTCAATATTTCCGGAATCTATGCCATCGCGATAAGCGGTCTCGCAAATCATCGACATGTTATTGCTGAACATTGGCCTGATCCATTCTTCATAAAGAGCTTTCTGGTTCCCAACGAACCTTTTTGACAGGGAATCAGGGACATTTATCCTTTTGAGTGCGTATGCATAATCCTGTAAAAGCGCATCGAATGATTCCCTTATTATTGGCTCAAGCCTTTCCAAGTGCCCGCTTTTTAAGCCATAAATCTCGGCACTATCCCTGCGCATTAGCGTTTCGTAATCCCTGCCGTTGATCGAAACTCTTACCTTCTCGTTAATTCCGTTTTTCAAATTATCCAATATGATCTACCTATTATAGGGCTTTAATGCATGCATACAGTAAAAATACCAAGCTGAACATGCCAAGCATGCATGTTTTAAACCATTTATATCCTGCATTATAATATATATGCGTTTAGCAAGGCCGTATTTGCCTATATTATATATGTTTGCCGAATCACTTTTTTGCTATCCTCTTCTGCAGCCTTTTTAACGATGCATCGCTGGCCTTTGGCCCCATCATCGTTGTAAGGTATCCTGGATAACGCTTGAAATATACGTTCCTCTTCACTTTGAATTCCTTGAACTTAAGGCTTTTCAGCCCTATGGCAGGGTACAGCTTCACATGTACATGGTTTACTCCGGTGCCCTCTATGGCAAGATGCACCCTTGTGACGCCAAGCCCTTTTTCCAGTATTTTTGCCGTCTTTTTCGAAGCCCTAATAAGCCCTGCCAGGTCATTGTCGCCCATTCCGAACGCATAGCTTTCAACATGCTTCTTTGTTATAACCAGGCTCTGCCCTGTTATGTTTGGGAATATGTCAAGAAATGCCATATGGTTCTTGTCGCTGTATATAATATGGGCCGGCATCTCCCCTTTTACTATCTTGCAGAATATGCACTCATTGCTTTCCATTGCCATCTCTCCTATTTAAATGGCAAAAATGTATTAAGCCTTATCCATTTATTATGCATTAATGTAAGGCAAAGCGATACTCTAACGCTGTTCTTTTACCACAGATTCTTCTTTTAAATTACCAAATACTAATTTTTTATCTGAATACCATAATTTCGGAACGCACAAATTTATATTATAAATTTCCATAAAATTATGGATAATATGGAGAACATCGATTTCGTTTCAGCGCTGGAAACCGTGAAGGAAAAAGGCACTAAAATAGTGTGGCTAGGCTCTGAGCCTTTGGACTACATAAAAGATCTATTGGAGATTGAGGACAAATACATAGCCGCAGCGAATCCTATGGCGTTGCTTAAAGCGCCCAAGGAGGAGCTTTTGAAATACGAGGGCCACGTATTCATGTGCTACCACGGCAATACCTCCGCATTCGTTTCAGGAATGCTTAAGGAAAACCATGGCATAGAGACATTCAACCTAAGGGGAGGCATAACCGCACTAGTAGGGGAGATATTCTGAACTGTTTGGTGTGCATGGTTGGCATTCTACGCGTTTAATGCCTACTGCTTCACGCTATCCATTATCGTCTTTATTGTTCCGGAGCTTTTCAACGTGTAAAAGCCCGTGTTGCCGCTGCCCAATTTCTTTATGAGCGATATTGCTATTATGGCATTTTCATAGCCCTTTAGCTTGCACCGCAATACGAAGCGCCTTTCGCCAATCACGCTCACCACCTTTGGCGATACATCATAATAATGGAGCTGCCCGACAACATTCATTATCGACTGCTTGAACAACTTGTCAAGCTCTTCCTTTCTTAGGTTGAGGTCACGGGAAGCCTCGATAAGTATGTAGCGTTTCTTGTCGCGTATCATTTCCTTGCCCTTGAAAATATATTGCGGTTAAGCGCTATTGCGCTTTTGGATTCCTTCTCGTCGAGGCCAAGCAGTCCGCCCATAGCGATGAGCTGTATTGAAGAAAGCATCTCATCGGCGTTTGAGGCTAGCGTGGCAATGCCTACTCCTATTCCATAGCGCTTAGCTGCTCCCACGCATTCGTATGCCTTGCCCATGAGCAATGCCCTGTACGTGCCATAAGCCTTCTCTATGGCAGAAACATCAATAACTATGGCAGTATCGTAATCCTTCATGTCCTTAAAATATTTTTTCATTGCGCCAAGGGCGTCAGCGCTTTGTGGCACTATGGCTGCGCATCCGTTCTTGAGGTATGGTCCGAGATTTTCTGCCTTATCTGAAAAAGCGACTATGTTGCCATTCGCGTTTCCCGGATTCTTGGAAAATGAGAAATCCGAATTTTCAACCAATATGCTCTTGAAGCCAAGCTTTTCTGCAATGCCATCATCAAGGATTTCGGAATTCCTAACTGCATCGTATAGATCCAATGCAACACCTACTCGCTGTTTCCCTCATCCTTGACGCCATCGCCGTTTTCGTTGCTTACGCCGAAGATATTCTTTTCCAATACCGCCCTTGTTTTTTGCGTGGGATACAAAAGCTTTATCAGTTTCGTATGACCGCGTATTCCCTTGCTGGAATCGAAGGACGCTATAAGTCCCTGCATCTGGAGCTCGGATATGTAATTCCTGTACCACCTTTCGCTCTTGGGCACGCGCCTCAAGCCCTCCGCTATGGACTTATACCTGTTGTAGATCTCGCCGCTGAAAAGGTACGTATCCCTCCCATCGGTGAGCTTTTTGTAAGACCCTCCGCTTTGGGCCAATAACACGATCGAATACAAAACCAGTTTCTGGTGTTCCGGCAGCGACGATATGAGTTCATACACTATCTCGCTCTCGGCAATCTTCACGGATTCCTCGGCCTCCTGCATTGTTATTTCGCCCTTGCTCCTGTCCTCGGCAAGCTCGCCGGATTTCGTGAGTATCTTCAGCGACAGCCTTGCATCGCCTCCCTCCTTTGCCGCAGCAGCAGCAATGAAATGCAGTATGTCATCCGTTATGGCGCCATTCTTGAAACCCCTTGTCGCCCTTTCCTTTATTATCTCGTATATCTCATCGGAATAATAAGGCTTGAATACAAGCTCGTTCTCGTTCAATGCGGACAAGCTCCTAGGATCAAGCTCTTCCTTGAAGGATACCTTGTTTGATATGCCGATAAGGGCTACTCCTCCAGTCTTTATCTCGCCATTGATCCTTGTCATTATGTAAACGAGATCGTCCAAATCCTTTACCATGTCTATCTCGTCAAGCACCAGTACGAGTATCTTGTTGTCCTCCTCTATCCATCCCGTAAGCTTTTCGTAAAGGTCGACGGTTCCATAGCCCCTCCTTGCGTAGTTGGGCATGTGGTCAGCTATTATCTTGTTGAATACCCTGAACCTCGTGTTGTACATCCTGCAGTTTATGTAGCTTGCGCGCGCTTTTGTGTTTGGGATCTCCTTTATCTCGTTTATAACATAGCGTGCGCAGGATGTCTTTCCGGTTCCTGCCCTTCCGTATATGAAAAGGTTCCTGCCCTTCTCGCCTTCCAATGCGGGCTTTATGGCATTCTCTATCTTATTGATCTCCTTCTCCCTAAAAACAAGCTTTTCTGGGGTATAATGCGGCGACAGCACCTCACGTTGGGCAAATATTTTAGATTCGCCTATGATGTCCTTCAATGTCGTCATATTACCCCCTGCGCTTTCGCGCCATATTATAAGCCTAACTATTAACTTATCATGTTCATGTTCTTAAGCTTGTTTATATCCATTATGCTATAGCGCCAAACTATGTCGCCGCGCTCGTTCGCCTGAACTGTCCAAGGCCTTACCAATACCACGTCATTCTCCCTTATCCAGAATCTTCTCCTTAGCCTTCCGGGTATTATGCACAGCCTTTGGTTCCCGTCGCTGCAGTCAACCAGGAAGCGCGTTGCTCCTACAAGCTTCTGCACCCTTCCGACAACCTCGCCGTTCTGCGGCATCTTGGTCTGGTAGGATACAGGCGCACCCCTCCTGCTGTCGTGCGTCCTTCCTTCGTTTTTTCCCATAAAATCATCAATAGTTCTTCACGCCGTACCTTGCTCCGCACGCCTCGCATACCATCGTAAGCATGCCCCTTCCGGCGTTCTCAAGGTGCGTATCAGGCTTTCCGCACTCCCTGCATATGACGTATGTCTCGAAATACTTGCGCACCTCCTTGCTCAACTGCTCCTGGGAGAACTTTCCTGTGAGCACAAGCCTCTGCTCTTCGGTGCTCGTAGGCACTCCGAACTCCTTGCTAAGGTATCTCGCTATATCGCTGACGTCCCTTCTCGCCTTATCTGCTATCGCAGCAATATTCCTTATAGTGGTCTTGTTGCCCTGCACGAGCGAGTCAACGTTAGGTATGACGAAGTCCGATTTCTCAGCCTCCAGTTTAGGGAGCTTGTCGAATGCCTCGTCCAATAATTTCTCATAGCTATTATTATCTATCCGAATCACCATCAATATAATTAAATGAACAAAATATTTAACTTATGCTTTTTTTGTTCTTGCAATGCTGCTATTCTTATATCCGCAAAACTATTTATAACTCTTTATTGAATATTAACCTTGGCGGATAGGCTGGGAAGCTAAGGGTTTCCCGCTCACAAATCCCTTTCTGGTGGGCCAATGCCGGATGCGTCATGCATGCTGCGGCCGCGCCCATGCAGAAGCGTTGAGGTCTTGCCCTTGGTGGTAGCCTATTGCGCGAACCAGGCCAGGCCGGAAGGAGCAACCTTAAGCACATTTAGACTACGCTCTGAGGATACGGGGCTGAGCAGAAGCATGGTCTACGCGACAATGGCATTCATGGCTAAGCCGGCTTCCGCCACTAAGGCTTTTAATGCACGTAATCAATAAATACAGGACGCATAAAAGATAAGCATTGCGACAAGCATATAAGCATAATGCCGGGGTCGCCTAGCGGTAGGGCGGCAGCCTGCTAAGCTGTTTGGCTGTATAAGCCTCCGTGGGTTCGATTCCCACTCCCGGCGCTTCTTTTTCTTATATTGATAAATCCGCAACCCAATCATCAATACCAATAAAATAAATATTTGAAAAGCAGAATGCATAATGCTAAACTGCAATGGTGTGCTTATATGCAAAAAGATACGGAAGGACAAAAGGGAACAGCCAAGAAGCCCGCTCGGCGCATGCTTGGCTTATTGAGAAAAGATAATGGCAAAATCGATGAATTGCTAAAAACGGCATTGAATGCCAATGACAAAGCGTACAATGACATAGATGCCGGCAACGATTCCGATTATAAAAAAGACATGGCTGAGCTGTCAAAGACAACTGCAGAGTTGTATAAAGAGCTTTCCAAAAAGCACGAAGCCTTGGCGCATAACTTCGGAAACCTTGCGAAGATAAACAGCGTATTAACTGCTGTAAGCGCATCGATCATAGGCTATGAGGATCTATTGAAATCCTCAATGAACCTTGCGATGGTTGGAGTGTCCACAACTATAGGCGTAATGGCTTCCATAGTTGCAGTTGCTTCTTTTAAGTCAGAAAAGCGCAACAACGAGATAGCAAAGGCAAGGCAATCCGAAGCCTTGTACTATCAGAGGGAGTACGAAAGCGGAGACACTGTCGCACACTACTGGTAAAATTAAGATAAGGTCTGAATCTGCTTCTCGTTACTGCTGGAAGTTTTAGGAATGTCATTTTTCAATGGTACGGTGCAAATTTCTCAATATCGCAAAAATTAAATATTATGCGAATAGTTATAATGCAGCCTAAAAGCAAGTATCATAATATATGGCCATATGCTTTTTCATAATGCTAAAAGCATATTATTCGCGTATGTGCCGTTAGTCATGAACAACGCATTAAAATCAATCAAAACAGGTGTCAGATATGGACGCGTATAAAAAAATAAAGCCTGTGCTTTTCAAGATGGACCCGGAAAGGGCCAATTCATTGGCAGAACACTACATGAAGGTTGCAGAAAGCCTGCCATTCCTGCTTAGGCCTTTCGTCCCTAAGCTTCATAATGATAAGTCTTTGGAATCTGATGCATTCGGATCAGTGGCAAGCAGCCCTATCGGCATGGCTGCTGGCTTCGACAAGAACGCCAGGCTCATAAATGCCGCACATATGCTTGGCTTCGGCTTCACGGAGATAGGAACCGTTACATTGGAGCCTCAGGAAGGCAATGATAAACCAAGGATGTTCAGGTTTCCAAAGGATAAAAGCATACAGAACATGCTCGGCTTCAACAATGACGGGGCTGCGCGCATAAGCGCAAGGCTCTCTGGAAAAGCGCAATTCCCGCTGCCTGTCGGCATAAGCATAGGCAGGGGCAGATCTACTCCAAACGAAAACGCTTTGGAAGAGTATTCAAGGCTTGCATCCATACTTGGAAGGCACGCCTCATATATAGCCATAAACCTGTCCTCTCCGAATACGCAAAGCCTGCGCGAGCTGGAAAATACGGAATTCGTTTTAGATGTAATAAAGGAGGTCAAACGCATAGCCATGAAGCCAGTGCTTCTGAAGATATCACCCGACAGTATCGCCAAGCACATAATCGAGATAGGCCATGCAGTGTCGGAGGCGCATGGCGATGGCATAATTGCAACTAATACTTCCAGGGACTTTACGCTTCTTCCAGGATCGAATAGGCATGGAGGCATAAGCGGCGATGCATTGAAGAGATACAGCAGGAATGCCCTGAAGACCTTATACAATGAGTTTGGGCAAAGCGTAAAGATAGTGTCCGTAGGAGGCATAGACTCTGCGGAAGAGGTATATGCAAGGATCCTCAACGGCGCATCCCTTGTGCAGCTTTATACTGCCATGGTGTTTGAGGGCCCGGGAATAGTAAATAGGATAAACACAGGCCTTGCATCACTGCTAAGGAAGGACGGCTACGATAAGCTTGCCGACGCAACAGGAGCCATGCTGCGCAAATAATCTGGAACGCCTGCAACAGAAGAAAAATACAAAGGCGCAGTTATAACATGTCCTCCATAAAGTCTTGCACGCTATTCCAGCTTTCTATCACTCCTTTGCATTGCGGAAATTTTTTTGCGACATTGAGCATTGCTTTGTACAGCCTTTTGTGCGCATTTGCATTATATTCGTTTATTGCATCGTTAAGGCTTTTTATGAAGAGCTGTTTATTTAACGGAAGGTTCTTTGGCGGGTGGTTTGTCAGCTCCCACTCAAGATAGCCATAAAACGGGGTAAACCTCCTTTCAAGTCCGAACACGAAATTTATGAGGCAGATAACCGCAGCGCTGCTTTCCAGTTTTGATGCCAAAACACGATTATCCTTAATGCATTTTACCATATTGTATGTATGGTATATGTATCCGTTGAGGCTATCTGCGACATATCTGTCGGCCAGATTTTCAGCTATCATCCCTTTGGCTTTTATTAGGTCAGCGAAACGCTTACCTCCTGCAAGAACCTTGGCATGCTCATAATAATATGAAGAAGGGTCTATAGTTTTGGGCTTTTCCGCAAAATCAGAATTGCTAAATATAAAGATATCAAGCATAGGCATGCCGTTCTGCAAAGACTGCTTTTTCATTAAACGGTATTTCTCCATTGCACGGTCAGCAGCACTACTTTTTGCCACTATGCCTATATCATAGTCGGCGCTTGGTTTAAATGGCGGCTTTGTCCTGCTTCCTCCAAGGAATACGCCGACTACTTCATTATCATTTTTTGCAGCCTTTACGAGCTCATCAAATGCCTTTTGTACGCTATACATCCAAATCAATATCGCACTTGCAACTTCGCTTTATGGCAATGTGCCAAAGCTTACAATTTCCGAACGCCCTATTTCCAATATTGGTTGCAATGTACTGTTACTTATAAATTTCTCTGACGAAAGTTTCTTCCAGAACCGACAAGTTTTATAATAGCAGACTAAATGCTTTATTGCAACGCATACCACATTATAATATTCAAGAATATGCTCATTTGATAATATTTGTGAATTGGTGAATACAATCAAATATCCTTAATTTCAACATGAGAATAGCTATATTTACATAGATAATATATTCATAATCTTTGTGAATGCCAACAAACCATAGCGCAAATAAGAATCCCATTTTTGTTTTAATTATACGTTTTGCCTAATTAAAAAAACAAAATATAAACAAAAACTGCTTCTGTAAATTATAAGTTTTGGGATTCATTGAATGGATTTGAGCTTATCTAGCACTTCCTTTGATACTAAGTCAAACTTGTAAACTCTTGAATTTTCCAATAAGGGGTCTAATTCGCCCCATCTACTCTTAAGCTTCAAGACTCTTTCTCCAAATGCCCTGAAGGAATATTTAACTGGCCCTGCACTAAAGCCCTTTGAACATTTTTCATAAATATCCTTTAACTCAACAGGAAAACCTCTTACAACAGCAAGGTAATACAAGTCATAAAGGTCGCGCGCCTTCTGCCTTGTCATTATGGCACTTACCTTTTCCGCAAGTATCTCCTTAGGCTGCATGACATCAACGCTTGCCAATGCTTTGCCGCATTTAAGCAATTGCTTATCTGAATGGTATTTTGGCACGTCTGCAGAATAATCGATTATCATTTCTACAAGCTTATCTAGCCTTTTGTTGTAAACCTTAAGCAAATACCTAACGAAGCGCGCGTGCATCTCGCGTTCTGCATGCCAATCATTTCTAATTTCATACTCAGTATCTGTGTCAAGCCTTTCTATTGCCTCATCTATATCTGTAAGGCCTTCCATGTCTTTGCCGCAGAAGTCCAGATCTTCTGAAAACCTATTCGAACCGTAAAATAGGTCTATTGCAGTGCCTCCCTTGAATACAAGTCCGGCATCATTGCTGTATAATTTGCATAATAGGAATACCTGAATCTCCCTTTTTATCTTCTGTTCATCTGTATACCATGGCTTCGTGTAATGCATCATGCTTTCAACCTCATCTTTTCTTTAGTTTCATTGAGTACATCGCTAATGGCATTAATCACTCTTGCATTTCCAGACATGTGTGCATACTCGATAAGCCTTTCTTTATCCAATATGCCCCTTATTATTGTGGTTTCTAACTCCTCATCGTAGCTTAAATGTCTATGGTAATAAACATCGTCGACAAATATCTTCTCTATATCTGATACATATGTGCCATTGTGCTCGCTAAATCCATATAGCATTTTTTTGCCTATCTTAATGAACCTTACTTTGTAACCGCCTTTTACATTCATGGGCCTGTGGTAAGCAGTGCTGAAAATCAATATAGTGTTGGGCAACTGTGTTGTAATGTTGTAGAACCTTGCGGCGCTTATTAATGCAATATACGAATTTTCGGTAATTCTTGATGCTATGGTATAAGCAGATGTATCCCTTAGGCAATACTTTCCCCTTTCTATTTTCTCTATTGCACCTCTTCGCGTAAGGTTAGCAAGATATACCCTTATGTAAGTACGGCTTTTGCCGGCAATGCTCGCTACATCGCCAGTAGTAAATACCGGCATATCCAAATTTGCAAGTGTCCTAATAAGCTCTTCGGTTTGCATAAAGCTCTATAATATTCACATAGATAATATATTTATAACCTTTGTGAATGCCACAAGAAGCTTTATTCATGCGATTTTGGCAAGTGTGTTGTGCAATCCTGCAGCGAGAGGGCCAGCCTTCACTTCCTCAATATTAGCCCACTTATAATCGTCGTGCTCATCGCTCAGCCTTACAGAATGATTAGCAGAAAGCCCACGATTTCCAATCGTGGGATGAATGCGAATGCCTTGCAATTTGATAGAAGCATATGTATATAAATTAGAAGGTATATATAGTATCTAAGGATTGTATGGAATACAAACATAATAGAACAACTGTAACAATGGTAAACTACCACATAGTATTCTGTCCGAAATACAGGAGGAAGTTATTGGTAGGAGACATTAAAAAAAGACTTGAAGAAATCATGTTTGATGTTGCACTTGAAAATGGATGGGAAATTATCTCAAAAGAAGTCATGCCAGACCATGTCCATCTATTCATTTCTGCTGACGTAAGGTCAAGACCAGAAATAGTAGTCAAGAGATTCAAAGGTAGAAGTTCAAGATATTTAAGAAATGAGTTCCCGGAACTCCTAAAGATGCCTACTCTATGGACACGTTCATATTTCCTTTCAACAGCAGGAAATGTTTCTGCTGCAACAATCAAGAAGTATATAGAACAACAATGGGATAAAGTATGAGCCTCCTAAAGATTCTATTGATTATATGTGCAATCATCATTGCAGTGATAGCAATTGCTGTTATTGCTTTCTATTCAACAACTCCTAAAGTCGCTACTATAACTTCATCTGAACTAAATTCAACTGGAAACTGCACTATTGTAAATACTCAGGTTAAATTGGCGAATAATGAAAGCACAATATCATGTAATGTTGGAGAAAGATTTGAAGGATTCAAATTGCTGAAAGTAAACCCAACATCCATCCAGATATTAATATATGACGACTGTGGAGCATGCATGCACAATGCTACAAATGGCAATCAATTTGTTGAAATAATGAATGTAAATGTGTTCCAAAGTTTCGGAAGTCCATGTGAAGGCATACCTCCAACACAATTAGTAATGGTGAATATAAAAAATAATGTCTCAACTGCTATTTTCCATTCTAATATATCTGGAACAATGTATTGCGTGTGATGAAATGATTTTAACATTCAAGATAAAACACAACAAAGACTTCTCCTCAGAGTTAGAAAAGGCAAGAAAGATTGCCGAGTACGCCCTAACTCACAAAACAAGGTCTTCAAAAGACGTGAGTTGCTTTGGTTTGAAGTCCGCAATTTCAAACCAGATCCTCAAGAAATATGGAAACAACAAGACTATCAAATCAGTCAATAGGATAAAACTGACAGTTCCATCGCAGTCCATAAAATTCAACAGGGAAGAGAGGAAGATAGAAATTCCATGCCTCAAATTCGATACAACCTATTCTTTCAGGAACGACTACGAGAAGATAAACCAGATAGAACTCGATAATGAATACATATATGTTTCAGTCAGCATAAAATCACAACCTGAGATAGAACCAAAGACATGGTTGGGAATTGACAGAAATACAACTGGACACGTTGCAGTCGTAGGAAACGCTGATACAGGAAAGATATGGAAACTTGGAAAAGAGGCTTTGCATGTTCACAATAAATATAAGAATATCAGAAGGAAGTTGCAGAAACAAGGAAAGTATGGATTGGTAAAAAAGATAAAGAACAGGGAGTCAAGGATCGTTAGAGACCTTAATCATAAGATTTCAAAAGAGATTGTTGAGATTGCCAAAGAACAAAATGCTGGAATCAAACTTGAGGCATTGGAGGGGATAAGACAGAATAGACGGCATTCAAGAAACTTCAACTATAATCTACATAGTTGGTCTTTCTACCAATTGCAGACCTTCATCGAATATAAGGCAGAATTATATGGAATACCACTAACTTATGTCGAACCTAAAAACACATCCAAGGAGTGTTCAAGGTGTGGAAACATAGGGATTAGGGAACAAAAGAAATTCGTGTGCCACTCCTGTGGCCACGTTGACCACGCAGACGCAAATGCATCGTTCAATATCGCTTTGCGTCAACCATTGGATTTCAACGTAGGTCAATTGAATGCAGACAGGGATGTATTCAAAGGCAGCACTGATACGCCCAGAGGTGCAACTCTATGAACGGCAGAGACACCGAACCAAGAGGAACCCCACGAATTCATTCGTGGGAGGATGTCAGATTAACGGTAAGTATAATATTTATACGTTTTTCATAAACTTATACAATTGGATTCCATGATGTCGCTATCGCAGTTGTTTTAATACATTATACAGAATACCATGGAACACTTTATAATCATTATCCAACTTAATCTATTGAAAACGAGTGACAAACATGGAAGGCAAAATTTATCCTGTTTCAAAAAAGGTATATGAATTGACGCAATCATCCAGCGAAACGCCTGAGGTGCAGTTAGTAAGGCTTAAGGCAGTAGACGGGAGCGTTATGGATTTCGACGCAGGGATGTTCGCAATGATATCCGGAATAGATAAAGATACTGGGAAATTGTACATAGGAAGGGCATTCTCAATAGCATCCGAGCCTAATTCCGAGGAAATGGAATACTATATCGTAAAGGAGCACGGCGGGCATACCTCATATTTTCTTCAATCAAAGCCTGGAGACAGATACCAGATAACCGGCCCTTACGGCCAATTCAAGTTTGTACCTGAGCAGAATAAAAAGGTAGTTTTCATAGCAGGAGGTACGGGCTTTGCGCCATTCATGTCTATGCTTAGGCACATCAAGAAGATAAATGCCGGTACAGACATTATACTTATATACAGCATAAAGTTCCCAACTGAAATAATAAGAAAGGACGAGCTTATGCAATTGAAGGATGAGCTAGGCATTAAATTGCTTATAACGGTAACAAGGCCTCAGGAAGATGACAATTGGACTGGCAAGACCGGCCACGTAGATTCAGCCATGATAAAGGATGCCGCCCCTGACATAAACGACAGGACAACCTATGTATGCGGCCCATTGCCATTTGTGAACGCAATAAAGGCTGCGCTGGTGCAGTTAAATGTGCCTAAAGAGGAGATTCGAGCCGATGTTTGGGGCTAATCACAAAACCAAGCATGCACAATAAGATTGCGCATGCGCAATCTTCCGCATCATGTAAGGACAAGCTTTTTCATATCTTCTTTAGCCTTTCTTCTATCTCTTCCATTGTGAGCTTGCTGGTCAGCAGGGGTATTTTCTCTATCTGCGCTATCTTTATCGCAAGCTTGTCTATGTTGGTAAGGTTGTGTATAACCACTACGCGCGGTTTTATTGGCGCAACCCTTATTACTACAAGTGGCGACCTTCCGGTGCTAACATTCTGGAAAATGAATACGCGCTCGGTTGTTGAACCGAACAATTTAGGGTAATCAGCCGGCTGCATCTCCAATATTATCCTAAGGCTGTCGAGCTTTGTGTAGCCGAAAAGCTTTATGCTGTCCAATTGGTTCGGATTGGCTATGATCTTTCCTTCTATTATCCTGTTGAAGTCTATGCCGGTTATCGGAGTGCCGAAATCATGTATTATATAAGGCAATCCCTCGTCCTTCTGCTGCCCTGCAAACTTTTCCAGGCTTGCCTTTACGGTACTGCCCTTGCTTTCGTCTATCTCAAAAAGCGTGTCCACGAACCTTTTTATTATGGCAACGCCTGGGCTGATCCTCCTATTGCTCTCGTAATCGCTTATTGTTGAAGCAGATATCTTTATGGCCTTGGAAAGCTCTGCTTGCGTTACTCCGAATAGCTCCCTCCACTTCTTCATCACGCTTCCAGGGCTTTCCGATAATGCAATCTCACCCGCTATCTTTTCAGCTAGTTCATCCATCAAATCAACTTAAACTTTGTCTAACTATAGTTAGACATAGAACGAATAAATAGTTTATGCCTTACTGCTGCGTTCCCTTTTTTGGCCCTTTGCCACTATTGCCCTGCTGTTTGCCGGCATGCTCCGACTGCCTTTGCGTTTTTACGTTTTTATAAAGCTCATCTATGACCTCCGGCTTTATTTCCTCCTTTTGTTTGCTTTTG
Organism: Candidatus Mancarchaeum sp.; assembly: GCA_027364995.1. Classification (GTDB taxonomy): domain Archaea; phylum Micrarchaeota; class Micrarchaeia; order Micrarchaeales; family Micrarchaeaceae; genus Micrarchaeum_A. Next base: position 5,694 of record DAHXOG010000001.1, on the reverse strand, counting down.
TCCTGTTTCAATATCCCAACTAATATGATTATAAGGCTGAGTATGAAAAGCACGGTAACTGCCAAGCTGTCATAACTGAGGTCCTTAGCCTTGCTGATGAGTCCAGTTATGGTCACATTCTTTATAAAAGTGCCATTCACTGATGCATGTACTTCATTACTATCATATAATGTGGTGATAAAATAGAAAGTTCCACTGCCCAAAAGCCCGAGCGTCATATTGGTGTTGTTATAGACATAAAACGCCCCCGAATAGGCAGGGACTGTTGCGTTTGTCACATTTTCGTAAGCTATAAGCACGCCTTTGCCCTCTAATGATTTTACTGCGGTTAATGAGCTCGCATCCGAAGAATTCAAATTGAGCGCTTTCCATGCCTTATAACCTGTGCTATTTGCAAGGAAGGCGTTTATTGGCTTATTCGAGCTTTCCAAATAAAAGCTTGCAGTGCTATTTTCCGAAGAAAAGTTGAATACATTTATGGAATTTGAGTTCAGCGTGAAATTGTTATAAGCCCTCGAATAACCTGCAGTGCTTGAAATGCTGCTAAGCGAGCTTGAGAATATTGCATAATAAATGATTATGCTGAGCGCAAGCATAATCAGCCCTATGTAAACAATCTTTTTTATCACGTAAGCACTTCTGGCATTAATATACAATTATATTCATTAAAAACTTATTTAAATGTGCTATGAGAAGCTAATTATAGGTTTTAACATGGGTGATAACATAAGGGTGAAGACAGGCATTAACGGCCTAGATTCAATGCTTGATGGGGGCGTTCCGGAGAATAACCAAGTAATTATAGCTGGAGGCCCTGGTGCAGGCAAAACACTTATGTCTTTTGAGATACTATACCGCAATGCAAAGGCCGGCATACCCGGGGCCTTTATAGCGCTTGAGGAAAAACCAGAGGTACTGCTTAGCAACATAAAGCAAGCATTCAAGGATTTTAAGGATATAGACGAAATAATAAAAAAGCAGCTTATAATAATAGATGGCGAGGACCCATCATCAAGGCTCAAATCTGAAACAGACTCCGCAAACTATGCTTTTGGGAACATAATATCCGATATAGAGTCAATAATAAAAAAGAACAACGCCAAATGCGTTGTCATAGATTCAATATCCCTGTTAAAGCTCATGCTTATAAATAAATACGATTACAGGCGTTCAATGCTCATGCTAATGTCAAATCTGCGCAGGCTCAATGTAACTACATTCCTTACCGTAGAGATAGATTTCGCAGATCGCGAAAAGCTTAAATATTCCCCAGAATTCTTCATCTTCGATGGGATAATAATACTCTACCAAATGAGCAGGGAAGACCGGCGCACACTTACCGCAGAGGTTGTTAAAATGCGCGGCACAAACCACAGCTGGGCTCTTGCGCCATACGAGATAACTTCAAACGGCATTAATATCTACACTGTTGACCAGATGGGTGATATTCCATAATGCAAAGCAGAAAATCCAAAGGCTTAGCAACAAACGATCTTAAAAATACTAAAGACGCCAAAGAAGAAACTGAACTAAAGCAAAAAACAAAAAACGAGTATGTGCGCATAGGCCTGCTTGTGGGAATCATAATAATCCTGGCAATAATATCCTCATTGTATATAGATGCGCCTAAGAGTTGCTCCAGCGCAGTCTTCTCAACACAAAGGAATTCATGTTTCCAAACAGAGGCTTTAAGCTCCCATAATGCAAGTTACTGCTCAGAGATATCCGATATCGGGCTGCAAACCGATTGCTTTGCGTCAGTGGCCGAATCTACTGCAAATGCTTCAATATGCTCATCAATACCAAATCCATTGGGCGCATCCACGTGCATAAGCAACGTAAGCATAAGTTCGCATAACGAATCATACTGCAATCTGATAAGCAATGGCTCATATAGGTCGGAATGCCTGTATTCATTTGCAAAATCCGTTGATTTTAGCAATGCATCTTTATGCAGCGGAATAACAGATTCAAACCTATCCTATCAATGCATGAGCTTTAGCGGATATTCCGATGCGCTATCTACTGGCAATCCATCGTATTGTTCAGGGCTAGGAACAAACGCAACTACTGACATACCTATATCCAGAATGTTTTCTTCGGTTTCAAGCAACCTAACTTCAGAGGTACCATACTCATATCTGCTAAATATCTCAGATAAAGGCCTATGCTACTACTCGGTTGCCGTCATATATAAGAATAAAACCTTATGTGGCAATCTTAGCCAGGAGTTCGGAGCGGATTGCTACGCTTCAATAAACACAACGACCAAGCCAATACCAAAATTGAACCTTACGGCTGCAATCTCGGAATGCGATTCGTCAAGCATATATGGCGGCTCACTTACAGTAAATGCCTGCTTTACCGGTTTTGCCGTGTCATATCATAACAGCACTTACTGCCAGCCAATCTCTAACTCGACAGCAAAGGCAGATTGCGTCAGTGAAGTTTATAATGCTACTAATTCCACTGCCAATTCCACCACTAATATCTCATGATCCAAAAGAGAACATGCATTAAGACATGGCTTTTTCAGATTCCAAAAGCATATAGGATAATTGAAAGAAGCATGTGTTTGTATTTACGCCGCAGCTCCAATTCCCTGACTCAAAGTGTTATTTTATTGTATTTTAAGCCTATGATCAAACGCATGCATAAAACTATATAATTAAAAATATAATCCAGAAACGTAAAGCAACAAAATCAAGGCGCAATATAAAATGCACAGATTCATTATAACGAGTATAAGGAATGCCCCAAACAACATGCAGTTCTGCACTATGATGGGAAGCGCGCCTATCCAACTGTACTCATCAGCCATAACCGAGCCGCTGGATATCGTGGAATTGAACGAAGAGGATTTTTCCTCACAAATACAAGCTAAGAATATAACTGGTAGAAAAGCCACCGTCGAGGAGTATAATGGCTTAGTATCTAAAATGCTATCCGAAAGGCCAGATTATAACGGTATAACTACCCGCATAAAGGAACTGGATTCTGCATTTACAAAAATGGAAGCTAAAATAAGCGAAATGGCATCAAGGATATTCCAGAATTTCATTACAGGCGCACCCATAATATTCAGGTTCCATAACGACTGTGATGGGGCTTCGGGAGCGATAGCTATTTTCAAGGCATTGGAAAAGCTTGAGAAAGAGAATAGAATAGATACCTCAAATTGCCTCTGGATAATGAACAAAGGAGTAGCCTACACGATGCAGGCATTGTCATATGACAAGCTTAGGCTTGCGCAATTCAGCTCAATATCAAAGCCTTTGCTATGCATTATGGATTTTGGGACTGTTGACGAAAGCATTTTGCCGATAAACCAAATGAGCTCATACGCTGACGTAATATGGATTGACCATCACCCGGTATCCGAAGGCTTCGACAGCAAGCTAAAGGCCAATTACGTAAACCCATGGCTCTATGGGCTAGGTTCGGACATAACTGCGGGATCGATAGCTTGCGCAGTCGCTTCAAAATTGGCGAACATAAAGGCTAACGACATGGTCAAGGCCTCATTGCTGAGCGATCATAGCGCCTATGCCATAAATGATTCCAGTGCGTTCCAGCTTGCCATGGTGCTCGATGCAATAACTACGGAAAATAGTTCGAAGGGAACCAACATCACGCCAAAATCCATGGTGGCAATAGTAGAGAACAAAAATAAGTTTGACAGCGTATTCTCGGATGCCGAGGAGCAGATAAACGAAGCCATATCCATAGGCATTTCACACTCCAAATTGCATAAATACGACGGCTTCAACATCGTCACGCTAGACTATTCGCAAATATCAAAAAACAAGTATAAATACGTGAGGCATGGAAGATTCACCTCAGTATTCGGAGATGCCATAGAGCAGAGGTATAAGCCGTCTGTCACTATAGTTTATAACAAAAGCCTGTATTCCATACGGGTAAGCAAAGAGCTCACCAAGCGTTTGGATTTACTCCCAATGATATCGGAAATGAAGGATAATACCGATTTCATAATGAATGGCGGTGGGCATAACGAGGCAGCGAGCATAAAAATAGAGGATGAATACGCTCCAAACGACTTCCTAAAGATTCTGATAAAGGAGATGGAATCGCGAATAAAAAGCTAGCGCGATTTAACCCCCAAAAACTCCATCTGCTTCTGCTCCAATCCATATTTGCTGGACAAGAATTGCTCCGCTTCGTCGTATTCCATGCCCTTCAGCATTGTTCTCAGCATGGGGATATAATTTTCCTTTATTGTCGATATGCTTTCATGGATATGCCTTTGCAATTTTTTTGCTATCTCCGTTGTTGCCGAACGTTCCCCCTTTGTCGAGCTTAACTCCTTTATGGTCTTCGGAAACTCATACCTCAACCTTATTTGCGGATACGAGCTTTTGGAAAGCGCAACGCCACTCGACATCATCACATTCATATATCTCCAATAAGTATAATACTGCGACCTTATCGCCCTTGAATAATATACGGTAGCGTCAGCTAAGTTCATGTATGCAACGGCTACATCTGAAGCATTCGTATATCGCTTTGTTATATTCTGGTCCACCCATTTTATCATCATGTCCACATTATTATCCGAATTCGCTATTGCCCTTAAAGGTGCGGCAACGGTATTGGAAAGGAATATTTTGTCAAGGGTATCGAATATGTAGCCCTTTTTGTCACGCAATCCTATGTAATCAAGCTCCTCCTCTGCCGAATTTCCAAGCGTAAGCATATCGCCTATTGCGCTTCTTACATCGCCTCCGCAACGGACAGATATTGCGGCTATTATCCCCTTTCCTGGGGTTATACCCGCCTCCTTAGCAACATTGTTCAATATCTCCTCAATAACAAACTGCTTTGGGCGCTTGAATTCCACTGGCGTAGTTGAATTCCTCAAGAATGTTATCTTCTGGTCCCACATGTCGTTTGCTATCATTATTATTGGATTCTTCGACTTGGTCATGAGCTCGCTTATCGCTGTTGATGCTCCCTTATCGAACCTTGAGCTCAACTCATCAACTTCATCCAAAAATATCATATTCCTGCTTCCGAAAAGCCCTCTGCTTTGCGAAGCCGCAAGCAATAGCTTGCTTATGCTTTCCTTATCCCTGTAGTCGCTTGCATTTAGCTCTATAACATGCCATCCATTCTCCTTGGCCAATAATCTTACTGCTGTGCTTTTTCCTACGCCTGTGGGCCCATAAACGAGCAATGGCCTTTCGTGTTTGCCCATCTTAAATGAAAGCGCGAAGCGCCTAAGCTCCGCTATTGCGCTTTCGTTGCCTTTTATAAGGTCAAGGCTTTCAGGTTCGTAAAAAAGTGTCCCTCTTATCAAAACACCACCGTTTCGAATAATCAACGGCCATAATTAAATGCAACCGCCATTTCCACAATTACTACAGCATTATATATATTATATTGCATGTAATTATAATTAAAAGTATCTGCATCAATTCGGATAATTCAAGGTACTTAATAACGGGCGAAGTATTCACGCAAAGAATTTAAATTAGTTATATAAAAAGGTATTTGAAATAGGCGCTTAAAGGTGCAATAATGGATAAGAGAGAACCAATAATACCGGCAAGCGTAGCATTGATTCCTGATGGTAACAGGAGATGGGCAAAGAGCAACAAAATGAATCTTTTTAAAGGACATGACCTAGGTATTAAAAAGTTCATACAATTTTCAATATGGCTTAAGGAGTTC
>DAHXOG010000019.1 GCA_027364995.1 Candidatus Mancarchaeum sp. | reverse complement strand
GAAGATATCTCAAAATCCATAATCGATATCTTTGGAGAGCCACTTCCAAAAACTGTATACGCGTGTTTGTCGCAGAAGCATTATACCAGCTACGGGAGCGGCTCAAACATATATTCTACCAGAAACTCTGCATACATAAGCATAGAGGTGCCTTCGAAAAGACTTGAGGAAGATGATGTCAATTACATAATAGGGATTATCATACATGAGGTGCTGCACAGTATTGTTGATAGCCACGATAAAGATAAACTGTTGAAAAAGGATAGAACGGATGAAGCCTTAGTGAACTATTTTGCGCCACAAGGGATACTAACTGCAAGGCTCGGGCTTTCAAAGCCCATAAAGCCATCTGATATACACAGGGAAGTTGCCGCACAAGGCAGATACTTTGCGTATTCCTCGAAGAAGCTTTTACCGATAATGAACAGGTATGTTAATTCCAGGAAAAAGGATATATGGGAATTTCTGTGAATAACTAATATTAAATATTCATCCTCAAGTTGCAATCACCAAAAAATATATAAATATTAGTCACGCAACATAATGCTGTAATTGATTGCTGTTTTTCCCGCAATCACTGCAAAACTGCAGGAGGGAGCTTAAAATGGAACAAGAACAATTGGAAAAGCTTAACGCTTTAATGGAACAGAACAAAGGAAAGAGGAAATTCAAGCAGAGCGTTGAGCTTGCAATAAACTTCAAGGGAGTTGACTTTTCGAAGCAGGACAACAGGCTGAACATACAGGTATTGCTGCCTAACGGAAAGGGCAAGCAAAGCGAGGTGCTTGTTTTCGCCGATGACAAGAATATAGCCGAAAAGGCCAAAGAGCTAGGCGCTAGGGTAGTATCGGGAAACGAGATAGCGCAAATAGCCTCCGACAAGGCGCAATTGAGCTCATTGCTAAAATATGAAATGATAGCACAGCCCGCCCTGATGACATCAGTCGCAAGGAGCATGGGTTCATTCCTGGGTCCAAAGAACAAGATGCCAAAGCCATTGATAGGCACTGACATAGCATCAATGGTCAATTCTGTAAGCAAATCTGTATACATAAGGAGCAAGGGCAAGTACCTTCCGACCGTGCATTGCATGGTTGGAAACGAGGATATGCCAATAGACAAGATATCGTCAAACATAGATGCGGTAATAGAATCACTGGCAAAGAAGCTGGGCCGCCAGAACATAAAGTCGGCGTATGTCAAGCTCACCATGAGCGAGCCAGTAAGGATCATATAGGTGTTTTAATGCTTAGTTTAGAACAAAAGAAAAAATTCGTGGAGGAGCACGTAAAGCTCGTTGACAGTTATAAGCTAGTGGGCTTGGTGCCTCTCAACGGAATACCTGATAGGTTATTGCAATCATCAAGAAATAACATGAGGAACGATGTAAGGTTTATAACGGGCAAGAAGCTTTTGCTTAAAAAGGTTTTAGAAGGCAGCAAGAGCGGCAAGGACCTTGCAGGCATGCTTGAAGGAACAACCGCGATAATGCTCAGCAATTCAAATCCCTTCGAAATCTATAAAAAATTCGTTTCAAGCTCTATAAAATTGGCTGCAAAGCCAAACCAAAAGGCCCCTGACGACATAGATATAAAATCCGGCGAAACAACGCTTCAGCCAGGACAGGCGGTGACTGAGCTAAAGAGCGCAGGCATAGATGTCAAAATAGATAAGGGAAAGGTAGTGATATCCAAGGACAAGGTGCTTGTGCACAAGGGCGAGTCCATAAGCCTTGCAGTTGCAAAGGCGCTTCATACCTTGGATATAATGCCGTTCAAGGCAAGCATAGAGCCAAGCCTTATGCTCAGCGGAGGGCTAAGGTATACCGGCGAAGTAATGTCCATAAACACGGAAAGCGTAACAAACGACATCGCAAAGGCGTTCGCCAATGCATTGGCAATGAGTTACGAGGGCAAAATCATAAACAGGTATACGATAGAGCGCTTCGTATCAAAGGCATATAACGAAGCGATGGCGCTCGGTATCGAGGGCAAGGTACCAGATACTGGGATAATCGAAAAGCTGATAGAGAACGCCTCGCATCATGCAAATGCGCTGGACTCCAACATAAAGCAATAAATAATATAATATGCAAAAATGCAAAACTGTGAAAAATCAAGATAAATGGTGAAAAGTATGGAATATGTGTACGCGGCATTGCTGCTTGATGCAGCTGGAAAGGAAGTGAACGAAAAGGATCTGCTTGAAGTGGTAAAGGCTGCCGGCTTTTCCCCTGATGAGGCAAAGGCAAAGGCTGTTGTTGAATCGCTTAAGGGCTTAAACATAAAAGACATAATAAAGAACGCCCAGTCGGTTCAAGTAGCTGCACCTGCTGCAGCGGCGCACGCAGCTGCACCTGCAAAGGCAAAAGAGGAGCCTAAGGAGGAAAAGAAGGAAGAAGAAGCGGCAAGCGGCTTGGCAGGATTATTCGGCTGATTACTCAGCCAATAAAATCAGAGATATGGCGCTGATGCAAATAAGTTGGCGCCATATCCTGTTCCTCTCCTGAAATTTTCTCTGTGTCGGTTTCTTTATGCACATCCTTCGTTGCATCGCACAGATTTTCTAATCCTATATCTGTTTGTATATTATATCCCTGCCTTCTGAGCGCTTTGCGCGTCTCCTTATAATTAGGCAATTGTTTTTCCACAACCTTCCAAAACCTTTTCGAATGAGATTTTACTTTTGTATGCGCGAGCTCATGCACTATTACATAATCGATGAATACGGGATCCAGAAACAGCAGCCTTATGTTTATTGATATGTCGTTCTTGCGCGAGCACGATCCCCATATGGTCAATCCTTTCGTAACCCTTATATTTCCAAGCTCGCTTCTGAAATCCTTATTCCTTTCATGTACGAGCTTGCTTACGTAAGGCTTTGCATGCCTGCACAATGCGCTCTCCACAAGTTCCGATAATGTATGCTTATCCTTTCCGATCTTCGCATATACTATCCCATCCCTCACCTTTGCGTTAGAATGTAAATTTTCTGATTCCAGTGCTTTAATTGTTAATACCTCTCCGATAAACGATATCCTTTCCCCGTCATAAAAGATTAGCCTTTTATCGCGTAGGAAGCTTTCCGGCCTTCTTTTGATCGAGCGCGATATCTTTCCATAGAGTTCATCCGCGATCTCCTTTTTGCGTTTAGCCGCGCATCTTTTTGGGATCTTTATTATTACCCTGCCGTCCTTAACCATTGCATATCCATTCCTTAGGTCAGCTTCAATGACCACCACATCAAGCCTTTTCTCGTATGCCTCTATCGGCTCAAATTCTAAGGAATAATTTCTGCCTATTTTAAACATGGTACTACTTGCCATAATTGCTTTATAGATTTTCTTGAATTGTACCCTGTAACGAGGTACCAACAGCATTAGCAATAGATATCATATCCAGTACATTGGGTTGATCGTGCGCACGGCTTTTTCTAAAAACTTTAGCTAAGCTCATGCCATTGAGCGCGTAGCTCTGGACCTTATATTTAACGAATCCATGCAGGCCTTTTCCATCCCCTCTTGGCCTGTAACTGTTATGAGCTTATTTATGTTCTTTGCAAATATCCCGGCAATCCGATTGTAATCCGAGCTTATCAATATGCCCTTTATGCCTTCCCTTGCCGCATTCATTATTACGTTGGGCTTATCATCCAGAATTAGCACAGGCTTTTCTCCATCCATATCGGAATGCTTCAGCTTGTCGATGGTTACCTCAACATTTGCATCTATTCCATACGAATGCAGAATATTTTTCAGCTTCGCTATCTTATCGTCCCCAAGCCTGTGGTTAGCTGTCCTCACTACTATATCGATTCCGGATTCGTAAACCGCTTTCAATGCCCTGACAACGTGCATGTTTATCGATTTCTCCAAATTAACGCTATTAGCTACGGAATCTACAATATTCGGCATCCTGTCCAACACATTGAATATCACTTCCTTGAAGGCATGTTCTATTTTCGAGTCGTCCTTCCTCAGGAATCTCCCGAACTGTTCGTGGACATCGTCCATCAAGCAACCGTCCAAATCTACTACAATGAAGGCCATGAAGTTCGGCTATTAATTTTTAGTGCATATTTAAAGTGTCTAATATGGCATACGTCAATAATCAAACCTGATTGCAAGCTCCGGCTTCATGGCAAGCAATAAAAATCCAAAATGGCAATAAGAATCATGCCTGAGCTTGATTTGAGCGTCAAAAGCCTTGCGACATCCATGTTTAGGGAGTTTTACAGCAAGCATCCCGTAGCCATCGGCAATCTCACGAAAAGGGAATTCGGCTTCGGCAGCTTCGACAAGAAGATAGCCAAAAGGCACATTGCATTCAATAACATGGAATCGCTGAACAGGTACATACAGGCCAATCCTCCCGCGTTCATATCCGCTTCTCCTGCATTTTACGAAAACCCCTCGGGCAGGCCAATGGACGCAAAGGGCTGGCTTGGAAGCGAGCTTGTATTCGATTTGGATGCCTCTGACCTAAGGCTTGAATGCCAGAAAAGGCATGGGACGTCGTGGGTATGCGAGAATTGCCTCCATGCCGTAAAGATGGAAGCCTTCAAGCTCATTGAAGAATTTTTAATACCTGACCTGGGCTTTTCCAACAAGGACATGCACATAAATTTCAGCGGAAACAGGGGATACCACATAATCATAGACACCGACTGGGTGCTTGGTCTGGACGCATCGGCAAGAAGCGAGATAAGCGATTACGTTACCGGGAACGGATTAAAGCCAGAAAGCGTTTTTCCTACAATAATGGACAAGAAGGCAAGGCTGCAGGGGCCAAAGCCGAATGACCCAGGATGGGGCGGCAAAATAGCAAGGTCGCTTATTACAACTCTGAACAGGGGCATACCTGCATTGCAGGAGCTTGGCATAAGCAAGCCGATGGCAAAGAAAATGTACCTTAACAAGCCAAGCATAATACTGGGCATAACTACAGGGAACTGGGACAAGATAAGCATAGACAAAAAGGATGAGTTCTGGAAAAAGGTCATGGAAAGCGTTGCCATAAAGCAAAGCGATTCCATAGACAGCAATGTAACTAAGAATCCACAGCACCTCTTGGGAATGGCGGATACAATCCATGGCGGCACTGGTCTCATATCAAAATCGGTCCAAAGCATAAATGCACTGGAAAAATTCGATCCAATGAAGGATTCCATAGCCTTCGAGAAGGGCGAGACGCTTATAGTGGCAAACAATAAAGAAACTCTCACAATGATGGGCAAGCAATACGGGCCATTCGAAAACAAAAGGGTATTGCTGCCAAATTATGCAGCGATGTACCTTTTGCTAAAAGGCGTGGCACGGCTTCCATAAAGCTCATTATATACGCGGATTGCGGTATTGCATGATATAGCTTTTTAATTACTTCAGTGCATATTTTTACTGATAAGGATGGCTGAAAGGATATTGGTCCTTGCCGTAGACATAGACAACGACCTCTACAGGAAGGCAAAGATAAACGGGCCTGTCATAGGGCGCAACGATATAATAAAGGCAGCCACGCAGCTTGCTATTGCAGATCCTCAGGAAACTGATGCCAATACGATGTTCGAAGCTGTAAAGAAGTACGACGAGCTTAAGTCGAAAAAATATAACGTAAGGGTAGCCACGATAACAGGCGCGGAGGATGAGGGCTTTCAGGCTGACAACGAGATGTCAAGGCAGATAGACATATTGATCGAGAGGTTCAGGCCTGACGCGTGCGTATTGGTTACCGACGGCGCAAGCGACCAGAGGGTATTGCCATTGCTGAAAACCAGGCTAAAGGTAAACAGCGTGGACCTTGTTCGCATGAAGCAGGCGGAGCAGTTCGAGAATACGTATTTTACCATAATAGAAAAGCTCAAGGAGCCACATTACGCAAGGGTTGTCTTCGGAATACCTGCCGTGCTGCTCCTGCTTTTCGCCATAAGCTATTATTTAAGCCTGGGCTGGCAGTTCCCGGTGGCATTGATAGGCTTATACCTGATAATAAAGGGCTTTGGCCTGGAGGACTATGTCTTATCATCACTGAAGGGCTTCGGTACGAGCGTAAGCCGTGTTACCTTCACATTATACATGTCTTCGCTATTATTCTTCATAATGAGCCTGGTGCTCGGATATGGCGGCTATACGCATTCAATAACCATAACGAGCAATGTGCTTGTGCAGGTATCGTATATGTTCGAAAGCCTGCTGCTACTGCTCCCGATAAGCATAGTGCTTTACTTATTTGGAAGGCTGATAGACATGGAGAGCAGGCACTATAAGTACAGGGCCATAAACCAGGGCACATACATAGGCTATACCATAGTGTCGCTAGCGTTGATATATTTCGTATCCGCATGGTTCATAGGGCAAATATACTTCTACCAATTGCTCATATTCAGCGCAATTGCGATAATAGGCGGCTATATCGTTTCGTTTGCAAGCTCTGCCCTGAAGAGGCGTGCGGTGCGCCATGCAAAGCTTAAGGATAAGAATGTGGTGAATGACATAGGCGCTTACATAGGGAAGGTAACTGGCATAAACATCAAAAAGGGATACCTAATGGTCAAGACGGACTATGGCTCGACGCTGCATTTCGATATAGACAGGATAACAAACGTCTCTGACAAGATCATAATAAGATAATTGCAAGTATAAAGCGAATCAGGATTTCATGGAAACAGGTAACACACAAATACTTCAAAACGAAAACATATGGTGCCTATTGGCATATGTTTTTACAATAGTGTCCGGCGCAATCATATACGTTTTCCTTGCGAAGAACAACAAAAGGCTGCTGCTGCATTCGGAGCAGGCCATAATAATAGGCATAATATCTTTAGTGCTTTACGCATTCCTATTCCTTGTGCCAAGCATAGCCACAATAATTGCGCTTCTTGTGTGGTTGTACGGGATTTACATAGGCTTTGAGGCATATTCTGGAAAAGATGTAAGCATACCTTACATAACAGACATGATAAAAAAGAATGGGCTGTAAACATAAATGCGAATATGTAAAATAAATTCACAAATTAATGTTTAGTTAGGTGCTGTTATGGAAAAGCTATCACTCCAAAATGAAAAAAATACAAAATTGCATATTCCTGTGTCCAACCTTATGGATGCCATACCATCTAAAGGCACGGACGGCATAAGAAGCAGCTTAAGCGATGTAGATTATATCGTGTCATTAAGGGACCTCAGCATAATGCCAGAATACATGCGAAAGAGTGCGGAAATCTACAAACTGGAAAATCCTGAACTATTTTCAATGCTCAGGGGAGCAACAAATAGCAGCGGTGAGCCAGTATATGCAAATGCAAATTTCGAAATAACAAAATGCAATGTCTCTGAGATATTTGCAGTGCAGACATTTGTCAGCGAAGAAAAATTGTCGGAGTTCATAAAGAGGGAGCAGTTTCTTGAAGATGTTGGTATAAACTGGAGCAAAGGAAGCGGATCATACATAATAAAGATGTGCAACAGCGAAAAGCTCGCAGCAATATTGATACCTCCTGTGCTGCTCGAGTATAAAAAAAGCGGCTTCGTACAGCCAATATCGAAAGTGTCAAAAAGGCTAAGGGAAAACAACCAGATAATAATAAAGCAAAGCGATTCAAGCACTGTTTTTGACCTCGAGGGCGCTCTAAAAGACCTTGAGCGTGCGATGTCCATGAGCAATACCGTGCCTGTGATAAAGGACGGTACGCACAGGGCATACATAAGCAATATCAAGCAGGAGCCCCTAACTGTTGTAAGGATAAGCAACCAGGAGGAAGAGCCCACAAACATACCGGTAAGGTTCGAAAAGGTACTGGTGGCCTCGGTAAAGCCTTCACCCGATGACAGATACCCCGGCAACACTCCATCGGCCATAGCTGACCTCAAAAAACTGGGTATAGACGCGTAAGCAACGCATTGGCGTCCATAAAAATAAGTATAGTGGTCCATCATGGGAAAAAATAAAACTGCAATGCTGATAGACTTTGACAATACGCTATTTTTTACGAATGCGCTTGCAATAAAGGCTTCCAAGGAATTGACTGGTTCGGAGCTTACGATAAACGAGATAAGGGCGCTTCCATGGACTAAAAAGAGGGACATATATGGGCTTGCCTTCTTCAAATACTACATGGAAAGCATTCCTAATCCAGTGATGATAAAAAGGACGGCATCCTCAACTGGAAAGGACAAGATACTCTTAACGGCAAAAACTTCTGCAACTAAAAGCCGCATAGCAAGCCTGCTCGCTTCAGAAGGCATAACTATGGACGCCATGATATTCAGGCCAGAAAGATACCTTTCAAAGCACGATGAGGAATGGAAGTGCGATGTTGTAAAAAGGATTTTAAAAAAGTACGATAAGCTTGAAATATACGAGGACAAGAAGGATAATATAAACTACTTTAAAAGCAACATGAAAGGCGAGAATATAGAATACTTCTTGGTTTCGAAAAAAGCAATAACCAAAACCTGAGGTTATCTAATCCCTGCCATTTACGCTTATAATATACGATATGCAATAAAAACACAATAAAAAACGAAAACGCCGGGAAAAAATGGAAAAAGCAAGAAAATCGGGCAAGACCCATGCGGAAATAGGCTATAATAATAAAAGCATAGTGCTTCACGAGCTGATAGGCCTAAAGGTAAGGGTCAAGGATTCAAAGGACAGCTCAAGAATAGGCATTTCAGGCATAGTCTGCGATGAAACCAAAGGCACAGTTTCAATAAAAAACGGGTCTTCCATATCCATGGTCCCGAAATTGGGGAGTGTTTTCGTATTCAGGGAGGGCAGAAAGGCATATGTTGTCGAAGGAAAAGAGATAAATTTCAGGCCTCACGAAAGGGTAAGCAAGGGCTTCAAGTTCTACAAGGCACGAAGCGTATGATTTTTATATATTATTGCATTAAATAAATACTGCAAATTCATTGATTCTCGGCTCATGGCAGTTTCTGCTTAAGCTAATAGTCGTAATTGAGCCTATCGGTTCAGCTAAAATTTTGCAGAGTGATTATGTGGAATGTGAAGACCCAAAATGCCCAATACACGGCGGCGTGAAGACGCACGGCAGCAGCCTAGAGGCTGTTGTGGTCAGCGACAAGGCCGCCAAGACAGTGATAGTGGAAAGGCCATATACTACCTTCCTTAAGAAATACGAAAGGTCGTTAAGAAAATCCTCAAGGATTGCCGCCTATAACCCGCAATGCATAAACGAAAAGAT